>CBDUZY010000102.1:0-7789 GCA_965371825.1 uncultured bacterium | reverse complement strand
CCGGCGTAGAACAGCATCCCCCGTTCGGAGCAGTCTCGAAGGTTCTTGTAGCAACAGGAGTCGTCCTCGCACCACGAATCGACGGTGTCCGGATCGGGATGGCAGCATCGACCGAAGTAGCAGTGCGGACCAGACGTCGTGCAGGTCCGCGGTGGATCGCAATCGGCGTCGGTACTGCAGATGGGGCCCCTCAAGCCTGAGCACCGCCATTCAGCGCAGTAAGCTCCGACGCCGCACGGCGGGACCGCGGCTTGGCACTGGCCGGTCTGTGTGTCGCACGTCTCCTCGCCGTTGCAGGTTCGCCCGTCGTCACAGACCTCCCCGGGGGACAGGCAATAGCCGGCGCCACCGCAGGATCTCCCTGCGTGGTTACACTCGAGGTTGTCGGCGCAGGCGATCGGGGCGCCGCTGCAGACGCCGGCGATGCCCGGGCACACATCATCCGAATCACATTGTACAGCGTGGTTGTTGCTGCAGACGCGGATCCGGCAGTCGGTTTGGCAGTGCAGACATTCTTCTCCGCCGCAATCCAGCTCGCTGGAGCAGAGCACGCCGGGGATCGGCGCTTCGTTGCTACAGCGCCCCATGTCGTCGCTGCAGACTTCACCGTACTCCTCGCTCTCACAGCAGCTCGCGGGTACACCCGGCTGGCATGATCCGGATGCGTCGCACGTCTCCCTTCCGTTACAGAACACACCGTCGTCACATCCGCCGGGTTGACCCGCCGGGACCGGATCGTGCGCGCACGTGCCACTGTTCAGGCCCTGGCCGGGATCGATCTCGCACCGGTCATCCGTACACGGAATGCCGTCCTCGCACTCGATGTCGAACGTACAGCCATTCGAGGCAACTACTCCCGTATTCGCCCGAGACGACAGCGGCATGGCACCAACGAGCAGACCGGCCTGACGCATCCGCGTACCTTCGTCATCGCGGTAGTCAACCACGATGGGTTCCAGGATCCGCAGGCTCCGAATGGTCTTCGCTCGCTCGCGTGCACGGCGGTCATGCGAGCCGGGTGTTAGGCCTGTATCTGAAACGGTTCGCACACTCGTGGAAAAAGACCGTCCGGTGTTTGCCGTTTGCGGTGGCTCCAATGCGCTAAGAACGGTGACGGTCGATACCACTCCGCTCGCGACGAAGAGCGCGCATAGTCTTTTCACAGTCGTTGACATGGCCTCGCTCCGCCTCTCCAGCCGGCCGACCCCCAGTCTACCAGACCGCAGTTCCTTCGTTCAAGAAAAAAGGCGAATTCCCGCGATCGCCGGGCTCGCGACGCCGTCGCGAGGTGCCTGATGCCCCCATTACTCCGGCGATGAGCTGCGACGCGTCTGCGGGATACCGGTAACGGCATGGAAAACCCGTACGCAGCGGATTCGGTTCGCTGGCGACCTTGACCGGACCGCAAGGAATCGCAAGTGCGCCCTCGGACCGGGCGAGCGAGCGAGGCACAACTTCGGGCAAGCGCGGTTGGGGCGGCTCAGCAGCTCACGGATTCGGAACCTCGGTAACCGGTGGCGTGGGCCCATCCGAACGGTTCGCGCGGTGCAACCGTGTTTCCATGGACTCACCGTATCAGCTAGAGCAAGAGCATGCCTTCGTGTTGACATACATCTCCCGATTCCGTTGGCACATAATATCCAATGCTGGTGGCGAGGACGAGGATTGACGGCACACGACGAAACGCTCATCAACCGTGCTCGGACTGCCTTGCAAGTAACAGGCTCGCAAGTTACAATCGAACTACGATGCCGCGGAACAGGTTATCGGTCGCGTTACTTCTCACGGTCATGCACGGCGCGGTGCTGTCGGGCACGGCTGTCGGTGGACTGAATGCACTGGGCGACTCCTGGCGTCCGCATCAAGTTTTTCTAGGCCCCGGGGACATCACCTCGTTCCTCGAGGATGCCGGCCTGGTCGATCAGTTCGTCTTCTTCATCGACTTCGATCGTAGCGGCAAGGCCTGGATCGCCACGAGTGTGGGCCTCTTCTCATTCGACGGGTACGAATGGACACGTTTCTCCAAAGACGACGGGCTCCCCAGCAACTTCGTTAGGAGCTTACTCGTCGCGAGCGATGGTACACTGTGGATCGGCACCAACAACGGTATTGCCACGCTCGACGACACTGGCCGCATTTCGATTCCTGAACAGGCAGGTCTGGCCGGCCCGAACGTCCGTCGGATCGTTCAAGATCCCGATGGGACGCTCTGGTTCTGCAGCGACACGTGGCTGGCTCCGGACGCCCCGAGCGGACTGACGTCGTATCGGGACGGGAAATGGCGGGTGTACCGAAGCGGTAACGGTCTGCCGAGCGACTACGTAAGCGACTACTTTCGCGATTCGAGAGGCCGTCAGTTCGTCCTGACGCGCGACGGACTCGCCCAACGCAAGGGCGATTCATGGATGGACCCGCTCGCCGAAACGGGCTTCGCGGGAACTGCCGAGTACTTCTGGAACATTGCGGAGACGCCGGCGGGTGAGGTCGTGGCCGTAACCTCCCAGGCGTTCTTTGTGCTCGATGAGGCAAAATGGTCCCGACTCGACAGCAGCTTTCCGAGTCACATCAGCCCGGAGTTGGTCAGCACGTCCGGCGGAGGCCTGATTATGCTGGCGGGCGACCAGCGGCAGAGGTTCTTCAAGTGGGGTGAGATGGGTTTCGCTCCGATGTCTGCTCCGTTTGACCTCTCCGGCAGCCCGGTCTACGTCACCGAAGCACCGGACGGCTCGATCTGGTGCGTGGGGCACAAACTGCTCATGCGTTGGGCGCGCGGTAGCGGTGAGTGGGTGGAGTACTCCGGCCTTTCCGCGCCTAAGTTCGTTGATCGCGACGGCAGGATCTGGTTTACGGCTGAGCAAGGTGTGCTTCGACTCACGGGCGATGACGAATGGAAGTTATTCCCCCATACCGTCCACGCGATCACGCCGGGCTCGGGAGACGTGGTCTTGGGCCTGTCCAACAAAGAGGTGATCAAGTTCGAAGACGACCGCGTCACGACGTACGGCTCGAACGAGACAGGTATCCACCGAATCCTCGGCCACGCGGTGGACGGACTCGGGGCGTTGTGCGTATATGGATTAGATGAGCATAACCGGATTGCCGTCAGTGTCCTTGCTGGCGAATCATGGGCGACTCAGACTCCAATTGAGATCCAGCGCGGGAACGTGCACGGCTGCGAGCCAAATCCCGCCGGCGGGGTCTGGTTTCTGACGTTTGACCGGTCCGTCGGACAATCGCACGTCGTCCACATCAACTTAGAGGACGTAAGGGAGATTGGTCCTCCGGATATTACAACGTGGTATTCGCCTAACTTGCATGTCGACCACGAGGGTTCTCTCTGGTTGTACGGCCGTTTCGGCATGTACGTTTCGGCGAACGACACATGGCAACGCTTCGAGGACATTCCAGGTTACAGCGTCGATGCGGTCGTTAGTTGCGGCGGCGAGACCTTGTTCACGTATGACGACACCCGCGGAAGCAGGTTGGGTGTTGGGCGTGTCGGCGAAGGGTCGTGGTCCCATTTCGCCTTGGGACATCTGGATGTAGTCGAAGGCATGAGCGCGGCCGGTACGGTGTTTCTTGCGGGGAAGAACGTCCTCTACGAGATCAATCCACAGAACAGGTGTATACCGCAGCGGCTGACCGTACCCCTGCCGGACAGAATCCACCACGCCGTGAAGAGTGTGTCGGGCGATGTGTGGGTCGGAGTTGCCGATAGGGTCCTCCGCTATAGATCGGACGGCCTGCCGCCGCAGACAATGATCGTTGAGGCGAGTGATGAAGTGGTGGAGGGAGATTCGCTTGCGGTGTCCTTTGGAGCGATGGAGCGCTTCAAGCGTCGGGAAACGGGGAACTTCTCATATTCGTGGCGATTCGACGATGGACCGTGGACGGAATTCGCCCCGCAACCCACGGATGGAATCCCCGTTACGGTCGATGCCGGAAACCATTCGCTCGAAGTCCGGGCGCGAGATGAAGGCCTGGACATTGATGCGACTCCGGCGCGAACCGAGTTTCGCGTGCGCGCTTGCCCTCTGGCGCAGCGTCCGTGGTTCTGGCCTACGGCCGGCGCCTTTCTTACGGTCTCGGCCCTCGTGGCGGGGATTGCCACTGTCGCACGGCGCCGGGCGCGGTTCTATGCGGTTGCGCTCGAGAACACCGTGCACGAGCGCACTGCGGCTCTCGAGCGTGCCAACCGGGCATTGCAGGCCGAGATTGTCCAACGACAGCAGGCAACTGCCGGACTCGAGTGTGCAAAGGCGGCGGCTGAAGAGGCAAGTCAAGCCAAGAGTATCTTATTGGCGAACCTGTGTCACGAGATTCGAACGCCCATCATGGCGCTGCTCGGCGTCGCTGAGATGTATAGCGAGGGGTCCGAGGGCGATGGTTCGGGGCCGAGGCTCGCCGACATGTTGTTCAGGAACGCTCGACATTTGCAGACCCTCTTCGACGATTTGCTCGACGCCGCCCGTCTGGAGACGGGCAAATTCACTACGAGTATCGTCGAGTGCTCGTTGCCCGAGATTCTCGCGGATGTCCGTTGCGTAGCCGAGGCGCTCGAAAGAAACAGCAAGACCCGTTTCGGACTTGTCTGCGAGAGTCCGCTGCCGTGGGAAATACATACGGACCCCACGCGACTGAAGCAGGCGGTTCTCAACTTGGTGAGTAACGCCCTGAAGTTCACAACCTCGGGCTACGTCTATGTCCGGGTGAGGGTTGAGCGCACTGCCGATGATCCCCGATTGTCGATTAGTGTCGAGGACACGGGGCCTGGAATAGCAGAGACCGAGCTCGAGCGCATTTTCGATTTGTTTGAACAGGTTGGACCGGTGGGTGGGGACACCCGTACCGGAGTAGGTCTGGGATTACCGCTGGCGCGCCGAATCGCCGAGGACCTGGGCGGAACGTTGACCGTCGAGAGTCAGGAGGGGCACGGCAGCCGGTTCACGCTTCGCGTCGCCACCGGTTCCCTTGATGGCGTGACCTGGTTTCCGGCCAGTGACGTCGATGAGCTGTGGCAACCAGCGACGGCACACGCAGAGCGTAACGTGATCGACGGCTCAGTCCTTCTTGCCGAGGATTCTCGCGACGCTCGTGAGCTGCTCGCCACTGCGCTGAGGAATGCCGGGGCCTCCGTAACCGCAGTGGAAAACGGTAAGGACGCGGTAGAGGCAGCTGAATCCGGGCCGTTTGATCTGGTCTTGTTGGACATCCGTATGCCGGTCATGGACGGTGCCGCGGCTGCGGCCGAGCTGCGTCGGCAAGGATGCTTGACGCCCATCATTGCGCTCACCGCAACCGCAGCCTCGGAGGAACGTGATCGACTGCTAGACCACGGCTTCGATGACATTTGGGCCAAGCCGATCTCACTACACGAGGTTGTCGACCGCGCCGCAGCCTATCTTGGATCACGATCCAAAGCTGTGGCGGGTCTGCGACAGGGCGCGGGCACGTGCGTTTCCGCAGCGCGCCAGGACCTGCGCATGGAATCGTTGAGGGTGGAGTTCGCACGCGGTTTACTCGACAGGTTCAGGGCCATTCAGGCAGCCGTGCAAGCCGGCGATCTGCAGACTGCCCGAGAAGCTCTGCACCAATTGGCCGGTACCGGCGGGATAATGGGATTCATGCCCTTGTCCGAAGAAGCGCACAGACTTCTGCTGCAAATCGAAGATGGGGCGTTTAAGAATCACGAGGACGGCCTCGAACGATTGGATAAGATCGTTACCGAGATTACGAAAGACGGTTCTGCCGCCGAAAGCGCGAACGCTTAGCCGACGGCTTCCTCAAAGAACTGGTACGGTAACCGACTCAACCTCTACCGTCGCCGCTTCACCCAACGGCTGCATCGCGCCCGGTCTACCCGTAAGGATACATGCCCTTCTTGATTCCCTCGAGGTTGGCGAGGATCTTGTTGTGCTTGTTCTCGTCCTCGAGCAGGTATTCGATCAAGTACTGCACGACTACCATCTTCGTACCCTTGAGGGCGGACAGCGCCTCCTCGGCAAACTGGACCGTCTTGCGCTCCAGCTCGATGTGCTTCTCGACCAGGTCCCAAACCTCGCCCAGGTCCTCCGGGGTCAGGGTGACGCTCTGTCGCTCGAACGTGTCGATGATCATCTGCTGCACGTGATGGTGCCGCCGGGAGTCGGCCTGAATGATCTCCATCACCTGGCGAATCAACGGGTTGTCGGTCTTCTCGATGATGCCGCCGGTCGAGGCGACCGAGCTGTCCTCGATCTTCTGCCACCTCTTCATGTTTTCGACGATCTGCTGCTGCACTTCCTTAGTTGAGGCCATTGGGGCACTCCTTTCTTTGGGGTCAAAACCTCTAGTATTCATCCATCGCCGCGCTCGTTGATGACGTTACACGACGCGTACCTACGCGGAGGTTTTTTCGAAATTTCTTTCCCGCACCTCAGGACCGGGCAGATGCCTGAGAGTTGCCGCAGGTCACTGTGAACAGAATCACAGATCCTTGACAGCGGCCGCGAGTTCCATGAACGCTTTCTTGGCGTCATTGAAGAACATCAAAGTGTTGTCCGCCGCGAAGAGCGGGTTTGGAATGCCGGCAAACCCTGGACTCAGACTTCGTTTGATGACTACTACGGTGCGACACTTGTCCACGTCGATTATGGGCATCCCGGCGATCGGCGAACTCGGGTCCGTGCGGGCGACCGGATTCACGACGTCGTTGGCTCCTACGACCAATGCAACGTCGACGGTTTCGAGCGTCGGATTGATCTCGTCCATTTCCATCAGCTTGTCGTATGGGATGTCCGCCTCCGCCAGCAGTACGTTCATGTGACCCGGCATGCGCCCAGCCACCGGATGAATCGCGAACTCCACATCGGTGCCGCGCGCTTCGAGCAAGTTGGCAAGATCGCGGACCGCGTGCTGGGCCTGGGAAACAGCCATTCCGTATCCCGGCACGATCACCACGCGACGGGCCCCGTCGAAGAGCATGGCCACCTCTTCGGCGCTGGTCGACTTGACCTTGCCTTCGTACGTGTCATCCGCCGAAGGACCGTCACCTGCGGATTCGCCGATCTTGGCGAACATCACATTGGCCAGAGACCGGTTCATCGCCTTACACATGATGTTAGTGAGTATCAGGCCCGAAGCTCCGACCAGAGCGCCGGCGATGATAAGGACCGTGTTGTTGATGACGAACCCAGTTGCGCAGGCCGCCAATCCGGAGTACGAATTCAGCAGAGCGATGACGACCGGCATGTCCGCCCCGCCGATCGGAATCGTGATGAAAATGCCGAAGAGAGCCGCCAGCCCGATCAAGACCCAGTACCACGCGGACGTATGCGGGTTCATCGCGATCAGCGCACAGGTGATCAGACACGCCGCGAAACAGATACCGGTAATGGCATGGCGTCCGGGAAGAAGCAGCGAGTTGCTCATCCAGATCTTCTTGCCCCGCCAGGTGAAACTGATCTCGTGCAGTTTTCCGGCCGCGACAACGCTGCCGAAGAGGGTCAAGGACCCGATCATTCCCGACGCAGCCATGGCGATCAACGCCGACAGCGGGATCGACGGGGCAGCGGCCACCGCCGTGGCGCCGTCCACACCGGCCGCTACGACCGCGGAAGTCCGGATCACAAGCTCGCTACCCGCCACCAGAAACGACGCCGCCCCTCCGAATCCGTTGAAGAGCGCCACCATCTGCGGTATGTCCGTCAGGGGCACCTTGACGGCCAGTAGAACGCCGGCGATCGAGCCGATCGCCAGTCCGACGACGATCCATGTCCACGATACGATCCCCGCGGCCATGACCGTCGCC
>CBDUZY010000101.1:0-7801 GCA_965371825.1 uncultured bacterium | reverse complement strand
ATCCGGATTCTCGAGGTTGTTGGCCAGATCGTCCAGCAAGTAAGCCGGCGCCTTCGGCGGCCATGGTGGGTTGGGGTTGGCGTGCCCGGCGGTCAGCTCAGCGGCCACCCAGGATCTGGTCTCCAGCGTCCAAGCCCCGTCCCTCGTGACATGGCGCAGGCGCGCTGAGAGGTAAGCGACGATGAAGGCATTAACGTGCGGCACCGTCAGGGTCTTAGGGTCGACAGACATGCTCTTCTCCTTTCGAGTCTAAAACTTACACGTGCCAGTCTCTATTGTACGCGAGTCCTTTACACTCTGCGACCCGCTAATCTCTGGGGAAATTGGCCCTGTAGCCCTTCGCAGTCCACCGGGGGCGCTGACTGCCCGCCCTGGATATCGCCGAGTGCGTCAGGGGGCATCGGTCGATCGCCCACTGGGAGCACCGGCGTCGAGGAACTCCTGGAGTATTACCTGAGCGGCGACGCGGTCCACCCGGGCTCTTTGCTTCTTCGTGGTCAGTTCGGCTGGGGCTAGTCGCTCGACAGCTTCGATGGATGACAGGCGCTCGTCCCAGTAGTGGACCGGTTTGCCGGACTGGCGGGCCAACTCTTCACCGAATCGGCGGGATTCCTTGGCCTGTGGACCCTCGGTGTCGTCCATGTTGAGCGGTAGGCCGACGACTAACTCATCGGCGCCGTAGTCATCGACGTGGGCCAGCACCGCCTTCGCGTCGGTGGTTAGGTTTCCCGAGGCCGCCACAGTCGTCAGGGGCGTCGCCAGGCGGATGTCGGCGTCACCAACCGCGAGGCCGATTCGTTTGGATCCGTAGTCGACGGCGATATAGCGAGGCATGGTTACGCCGCCGATCCCGCCCGCGCAGCCGCCGCACCGCTCGCGCAGGCTGTCGGTGTGTCAGGAGTACTCTTCACCGTATTGCTGCTCGATGTCGTTGACCAACTCCTTGATTCCCTGGGCGTCACGGCGGGTACAGATAAGCGTTGCGTCGGGCGAATGTACAATAACGAGGTCGTCCACGCCGATCGTGGCTATCAAATGTTCGTCCGCGGACACGACTATGTTGCCCCGTGAGCCGAGGTGGACTACGCGAGGGCAGGCGGAGACGTTGCCGTCGGCATCGGCTTGGATGACAGTCTCCATCGCCGGCCAGGATCCCACATCGACCCAGTGGCAGTCCAGTTCGACGACCAAGACGCGCTCAGCCCGTTCCATCACTGCGAAGTCGACGCTGATGCGCAACAACGTCGGGTAGATGCTCTCCAGTTTGGCCCGCCTGTTTTTTGTAGGCCAGGCGGCAGCGATCTCCCGGATTGCGTCGTGCGACTGGGGAAGCTGCTTTTGGAGCTGGTCGAGTATGGTCGACGCCCGCCAGACGAACATCCCGCTGTTCCAGTAATACTCGCCGCTGGTGACATACTTCATGGCCGAGGCGAGTCGGGGCTTCTCAGTGAACTTCGCGACCTCGAAGACCCCCTCGTGAACGCGCTTGCCCCGGCGGATGTAACCGTAGTTGGTGTCGGCCCGGGTAGGCCGTACGCCCAAAGTGACCAGTGCGTCGGGATGGCCCTCGGCGGCGTCGAACGCCCTGTTGACGTCGACGTGGAACCGATCCACCGGGTTGATCATGTGGTCGGCGGTGAAGGTGCCGATCACGGCGTCCGGGTCGCGATCGTGGAGGATCGCGGCGGCAAGTCCCGCGGCGTTGGCGGTGTCTCGGCCTATCGGTTCCCCGTACAGGTTGTCCGATGGGAGATCGGGCAGCTCCTCCGCGACCAGTCCCAGGTGGGCGTCACTTGCGATAACGTGGATCTGCTGAGGATCGAACAGGTCCGAGAGACGCTCGTACGCCTGTCGCAGGAGACTCTTGCCGTCAAAGAGCCGTAGCGTCTGTTTCGGCCGGCCCTTGCGGCTTAGCGGCCAAAGACGCACTCCCGCACCGCCTGCCATAATCACCGCGTGTCGCACCGTAACTACCCTCGTTGGACAACCGCCCTACCCGACGTCGTCGAAGTCGACGCGTGTCAGGTCGGCGAATTCCAAGACGAACTTGCGTCGCGTTTCGTCCTCGAACTGCACATCCACGTGCGTTCGCCTTCGGCCTCGCTCCATGGCCATCACCCGCCCGAGCCCGTGGGCGGAATGTCGGACGAGCGTCCCGATCGTCCACTCGGCGATGTCCGCTGGCAACCGCCCGCTATCAACCAGCTGAGCACGCCTCGGGGCTCGACGACCGGTGTCGGTGGATTCTACTCCCTCACGGGGTAGCTCGTCGAGAAACTTGCTCCGTACCGTCCGCCGGGTCACGCCACGTAGCATTCGATAGCGGGCCCTGGAGAGTGTCAACCGCGTTTTCGCGCGGGTCATCCCCACGAAGCAGAGTCGCCGCTCCTCCTCGACATCCGTGTCGTCGTCGCCCCCGTTGTCGAACCGCCGCATCGGCAGCAGACCGTCCTCCAGCCCGACGATGTAGACGATGGCAAACTCCAGGCCCTTGGCGGCGTGAAGGGTCATCAGGGTGATCTTCTGCTGCTCGCCGTCGATCGAGTCGATGTCGCTGATCAGCGCAGCGTGTTCCAGCCAGTCGATAACTGTGCCCTCGGGCTGCTCCTGCTCGAACGCAGCCGCGGCACTGATAAGCTCGTCGAGGTTCGCACTCGGGGCGTCGTCCAGCTCGCGCTCGGCGCCGTAGTGGGCCCGCAGACCGGTGTGAGCGAGCACGAAGTCGATCGCCTTCGGTGCGGGCATCTCGAGGGCCGCTGCGAGGTGTACAAGTAGTTGGGCAAACTCGCCTACCTTTGCCGCCGCCCGACCCAGGTCGGCACTGTCGCAGCCGGAAACGAGACGATCGTAGAGGCGTTCGCCGTTGCCCCGCGCGGCTTCGGTCAGGCGCTCGATCGTTGTTGCGCCGATGCCGCGCGGCGGCGTGTTGATGATCCGAAGTAGGGCGACCTCATCCAACGGATTCACCAACACGCGGAGGTAGGCCAGAATGTCTTTGATTTCCTTTCGGCTGTAGAACTCGACACCGCGAGCGATCTGGTAGCCCACGCCGACGCGGAGGAGGGCCTCCTCGATGGCTCGACTGAGCGAGTTGATCCGGTAGAACACCGCTATGTCGGCTGGGCTTACGCCCTCGCGTATCTTCTCGGCGATGTCACGGGCGACGGCGTCGGCTTCAGCATCACCCGTCTCGCACTCGACCACGCGTACGGCCGGACCGGCCTCGTTTTCGGTCCACAGACCCTTCTCCTTCCTCCGGGCGTTGGATGCTATGAGAGCGTCGGCGACGGCGAGTACACGTTTGGTGGATCGGTAGTTCTGCTCGAGCCGAACGACCACGGCGTCGGGATAGTCCCGCTCGAACCTCAGGATATTCTCTATGTCCGCGCCGCGCCAGCCGTAGATGGACTGGTCGGGATCGCCGGTTGCGCACAGATTCTCGCGGCTTAGCGTAAGCAGTCGGGCGATTCGATACTGGGCGGCGTTGGTGTCCTGGTATTCGTCGACGAGAACGTAGCGGTATCCGGCCTCGAGCTGTTCGCGCAGCTCGGCGTCGCGCGAGAGCAGGCTCGCTACCCGTAGCAGGAGATCGTCGAAGTCGAGCGCCCCCATTTGGGAGAGAAGCTCTTCGTAACACGTGTAGATTCGGGCAATTCTCTGTTCGGTCCAGTCGAGCTCTCGGGCGACGAACGCGTCAGCCGTCAGCATGTCGCTTTTCGCCCGGCTTATGTGACGATCGACAACAGCAGGCGTCAGATTGGCCGTCGAGAGCCCGCTCTGCTCGATCGCTTGTTTCATGAGTTTCCGTCGGTCGTCGCGATCGAAGATGGTGAAGTTTGCCGGCACGCCGGCTCGCTCATGGTGTAGACGCAAGAGCCTCGCGCACAGGGCGTGGAATGTGCAGACGGTCATGCCGTCGGCGACGCCGAGGGCGTCTATCCGTTCGCGCATCTCCTTGGCGGCTTTGTTCGTGAAGGTTATTGCCAGGATTTGGAACGGCTCTGCCACGGTGCGGGCGAGGTGCGCCGCCCGGCGGGTCACGACGCGGGTCTTTCCGCTACCGGGCCCGGCGAGGATCAGCAACGGTCCGTTTGTGTGGACGACGGCCCTGCGCTGTGGTTCGCTGAGATCCGCGAGCAGTCGGTCGATTGCAGCATCCTTGCCCCTGGGCATCACACACTTCTATACCGGTTACGCCCGCGACCGTCCACAATAGGAGTGTACTAACCGATGAAAGCGAGGTGTGCTTTCCTGTGGCACGCCGGCTCGGGCGTCGCCCGTCCGAGGTTTACTTCGGACCTTGCGTTTCGTAGCGCCGCTATTCCGGTCTTGCCCATCGAAGCGGCTTCGAACCCGTTTCGATTTGAAGAATTCACAGCGCTCCCAGCGACTCGCTCCCGGATGAAGACGGGTCGGTCAGGGAGCGTTTGTCATATGCCCCCGTGCACGGTATGGGTTGATTGCTGGCAAAGTAGGCGTCGCCTGTAGAACGCTTCCTCGCCGGGCAACCCCCAACAGCCGGAACTGACCACTACCCAACCCACTAAAGCAAGTACGGCTTCAGTCATCGAACATCGGAGCCGGGTCTGCTGGTGAGTCACCGAATCGCACTCGGGAACTCTCCCGTGGACGCGGTCCGCCTTCGTGTCCACGGCAGACCAGCCGCGTCAATCGAGTGGACTCTCAAGACCTGGCGACTATTGTACGAATACACCGGCTCCTTGCGGCGTCTGTTGCGACACGGCTGTGATGCCGCCGGCGCGGTCTACGTTGTCGGCGGGGTACGGAGCTAGCTAGGGTCGGGTGAGTGCTCCGCCAAGCAGGTTGTTTGATTCCAGGCGGTCGGCTGAAAAGCGACGGCGCGGCTGGGTATACTCGATTGGGCCGATGTTCACCAAGAAGTTCGAGCGAAGAGTCTATATCGCCGTTGGCGTTTTCGTCTTCTCCGGAGCGTTAGGGGTGTCGTTCGGGGCCTACATTCTCTGGCCCGAACGCCGTGAGACGGGGTATCAACCTGCGCAGCCGATCGCGTTCAGTCACAAGCTCCACGCCGGGACCCTGGAGATAGACTGTCTCTACTGTCATACAGGAGCGGATAGTGGGGCGCATGCCCTCGTTCCACCCGTGCCCACTTGCATGAACTGCCACACCGAGGTTCAGCCCAAAGGCAAGGACGGACAGGTCAAACCCGAGATCGCGAAACTCTTGCAGCACGTAGAACGGTCGGAGCCCATTCGTTGGAACAAGGTCCACGACCTCGCGGATTTCGCGTATTTCGACCACAGCCGACACATCGCGGCGGATATCGCGTGCCAAAAGTGCCACGGCCCGGTCGAGACCATGGAACATGTCCGTCGCGAGCATGGAATGAAGATGAGTTGGTGTTTGGATTGTCACAAGCAGACGCCGCAGACGGATCGCCTGATAGCCGATCCGGAGCGATCGACACGGGCACCGATAAACTGCACTACTTGTCATCGATGAGCCGGAAATGATGACCCCAGGCAACGGCGCAATGACTAGCCACGACGTCGCGAGGCGGCACTCGACCGCGATAGCGTTACCGGTGCATGATGAGGTTTTGACTGCGCCGGACGACATGAGCCGTCGCGATGCCATCCGTGTGCTGATGGGAGCGTCTTCCGCGCTGGCTCTGGGACTGAGCGGTTGCGAGCGGAAGCCGAAGCGGCAGATCATCAGCCGGGCAACGGGACCGGAGTACCAGAAACCCGGCGAGGCCCTGTATTACTCTTCGACGTGGACGGAGGGCTCGTATCCTTACGGCCTGATGATAAAGACCGTCGACGGGCGCCCCATCAAGATCGAAGGCAATCCCGATCATCCGATCAACCGTGGGGCTACGTCCGCCGCGATGCAGGCTTCGGTTCTTTCCCTTTACGATCCGGACCGCCTTAGAGACCCGCACGGCAGCGCGGGGCTGATCAGTTGGGACGACGCCGATCGGCGTGTTGTGGAGGCTCTGAAGAGTGCGTCCAGTGTCGCACTGGTCACCCGGGCCAATCTCGGACCGACCGAGCGCGAGCTGATCGAGGACTTCTTGTCCGTGGCGCCAGGGGCGCGACACTTCGTGCACGAGGCGGTTCACGACGGCCCACGTCGGTCCGCTTGGAACAAAGCGTACGGTGCGGATGGCGAGGTGCTGCCGCGATTCGATCGGGCCAGCGTGATCCTGAGTTTGGACTCCGACTTTCTTGGAACCGACGGGGCCGTTGTGGAAAACATCCGGCTGTTTGCCGAGGGAAGGAAACTCGACGACAGCCGGCATCAGCGGGCCGAGATGAGCAGGCTATACGTCGCGGAAGCGGCGATGACCGTGACCGGATCCAACGCCGATCACCGTATCCGGTTGCGGCCGTCCGGCGTGGGATCGCTCGCCCGGGCCCTTCTTCGTGCGCTTGGCGGCGATACATCCGAGCTGGGCGCGTTGGCATCTCGGCTTGCGGTCGATGAACAGTTGCTGCTCCTGTTAGCGGAGGACCTCCGTGGGCACCGCGGCAAGGCTCTGGTGGTAGCCGGGCCACACTTGCCGGAAGATGTTCACGCCGCGGTCGCTCTGCTCAATGACGAGCTGCAGGCACCTGGAAACACGCTCGAATGGAACCCCGTTCGAGCCGATCTGCCCGTCGACAACCCTGCCGAGGTTGAAGCCGCGTTTGCGAACGGCGTAGATGTGGCGATTCTGCTGGATACGAACCCCGTCTACGATTGGCCGGGCGGGGGATTCGGCCCGCTGCTGGCAAAGGCCGCTCTGTCGATAGGCCACGGCATGCATCGCGACGAGACGTTGGCGGCGTGCTCGATTGCTCTTCCGAGTAACCACAACCTGGAATCGTGGAGCGACGCGGAGCCGCGCGACGGCGTCGTGTGCATCTGCCAACCGGTCATCGCCCCGTTGTTCAACACGCGCCAGGCGGCGGATTCGCTGTTGGTGTGGACGCGGGCGCTTTCTGGCGCCGGTCATGCGATCAAGCGACACGAAGACTGGCACGGTTATCTCGAAAAGCGATTCGTGAGCCGTTTGTCCGCGGCAACGGAGGCGACAACCACAGCCGACCGCAAGCGACGCTGGCAGGACGCCCTTCGAAGGGGCGGTGTATTCGGCGAGGCGAAGACTCATCCCTTCCCCGCGATGAAGCGTGCGGCGTCCGAGGTGACCGCCCAGGCTGAATCCAAGTCCGGTGAATTCGAGGTGGTGATCCAACCGCACCACGCCGTGTATGACGGCCGGTTCGCAAACAACGGCTGGCTGCAGGAACTTCCGGATCCGGTCAGCAAGATTGTATGGGATAACGTTGCGTCAGTAAGTGAACACACCGCGCAGGGCCTCGATCTTACAGAGGGGAACATCCTACGGCTCGAGGTCGGCGAGGGCAGCGTGGAGCTTCCGGTCGCGATTCAGACAGGACTGGCGGATGGCGTTATCGCCGTGACGCTCGGCCACGGGCGAACGGCCGGTGGGCGGATCATCGAGCAGGCGGCCGGCGCGAACGCGGCAGTACTGCTTGGCCGGCATGATCCGGTCGTTCCGCGACTCGTAACAGGCGGGCGAGCAATCAAGGTGGGGGGGTCGCACGATCTGGCGCGGACTCAGAAGCACTTCTCGATGCACGATCGTCCCATCGTACTGGATGGCACGCTTGCGGAATACCACAAGGACGCCGGATTCGTCGAGCACAAGCATCACGTGCCCGAGCCGGTCACTATGTATCCCCCCTATGACTACTCCAAAGGCCACAAATGGGTTATGGCGATCGATCTCGGGGCGTGCGTGGGATGTAAT
>CBDUZY010000100.1:0-7918 GCA_965371825.1 uncultured bacterium | reverse complement strand
GCCGAGTCGCTGCTTCGTCGGTCGGTGGCGCTTCGGCGATCGCTGCTGGGCGACGAACATCTGCTCGTCGCCACAACCCTAGAAAACCTTGCCGCTACTCTGCGAGCATACACAAGAAAGCTCCCTGAGGCTGAGGTCCTGTTCGGGCAAGCGCTCGAAATGCGTAAGAGGTTGCTGGGTGACGAGCATCTAGATGTGGCGCAGAGCCTGGACCACTTAGCGTCCTTGCTTTGGTCGCAAGGACAACCGCTCGAGGCTGAGCCACTCTACCGCGAGGCATTGGCGATACGTATCAGACTTCTAGGTGACGAGGACTATCCAGACGTTGCTGCTAACCTGCATCATCTTGCCCTTGTGCTCGCGGCGATGGACAGACTGTCCGAAGCGGAGTCCGTTCATCGAGAAGCGCTGGGAATGCGAAAACGATTGTTCGGCAGCGAGCACCCAGAAGTGGCTGACAGCCTGAAGGGCATAGCAGAGCTCCGAGATGCTCAAGGGAGGTTATCGGATGCAGAGTCCTTATTGCGCGATGCGTTGACGATGCGCAAGAGCCTTCTTGGCAAAGAGCACCCTAAGGTCGCGGACTGCTTAGATTCCCTCGGTATGGTGCTCCATTCACAACGCAAGTATTCTGAGGCTGAGCATGTCTACCGTGAAGCGTTAGCCATACGCAAAAAACTACTCGGTGGCGAGCACCCGACGGTGGCGACGAGTCTCAGCAACCTTGCCGGTGTGGCTCATTCACAGAAGAGACTTTCTGAGGCCGAAGCGTTGTACCGAGAGGCACTGACAAGAGATCGCAGGCTACTAGGTGACGAGCATCCGCGCATCGCCACAATCCTCAACAATCTGGCCCTCGTGTTAAGACATCAAGAGAGAGTGGCCGAGGCCGAGCTGCTTTACCGCGAAGCGCTCAGTATAGAGAGGAGTGCGTGGGGTGATGAACACTCACGTGTGGCCAGCACCATGCATAACCTGGCGTTTCTCCTCAAGACTCGGGGGGAGCTCCTGGAGGCCGAGAGTCTGTACCGCAGAGCACTTGAGATCCGCCGTAGAGTTTTTGGTGAAGACCCTCGCGTAGCCAGGAGCATCAACCACCTCGCTTCTCTTCTGCAAGACCAGGGCAAGCTGACCGATGCCGAGCCCTTGTTTCGAGAAGCATTCACAATCTACAAAAATCTGCTCGGTGACGGGCATCCGGACGTACTCATCTCTATGTTCAATCTTGGTAACATATACATCAGACTCAACCGTTGCAAGGAAGCTGAGCCCCTGCTTGCCGCGGCCGCTGACGGCGGACGGAAGTCGTTCCCATCAGGGGATTGGCGTACTGGGGCTTTCCTTGCGAAGCACGGGCTCTGTTTGGCTCAGATGGTTAGATTTGAAGAGGCGGAATCCGCGCTGCTCGAATCGTACCAGATCCTCGAAGCCTCCAAGGGCGCGAAACATGAGCGTACGATCAAGGCAATCAACTCACTCATCGACCTGTACGAATCCTGGCACGCCACCGAGCCGGGGAAGGGATACGCTGAGAAGGCCGCCGAGTGGCAGGCGAAGCTGCCGGTCGAAGAACCCTCACCTCCGAAAGACCGGCCGGCACCGGACGAAGAAAGTAGCGGCGGCGATTGATGCACCCTGACCTGACCTCACGAACGGGCCCAGGACGTATGTCCTGATCCTGCCTGTTCTCCCGCTCGACGGTCAGCGCTCCGTGGAGCTTGTCGCATGCCGGAAATGACGGTACGCTCGCCGATACGGCGGATCGCCGTTGACCGCCGGCGTGATATAGTCGGAAATCGAAGGCTGTGAACCTCTAGGACGCGGCAACACGCCGCGAACATCCAGTCGAAGGAAAGCCATCCATGTGCGTTGTGAAGCAAGCTCTCGTAACCGGTATTCTCGCTTGTCTAGTCGCGGTTTCCGCGGAGGCACAGACACCAACCTACTCCATCGAGGCGGTCGCGGTGAACTCGACGCCCGTCCCTGGTCGTCCGGTCGACCGGATCGACGTTGCTCCGGGCGACGCCTTGACCGTCGTGGTCTACGTGCGGGACTGGTCACCGAACGGAGAGAAGCTGCGCTCGTACCAGGCGACGATCGACTCGACGACTTTCACGAGCGGCACGACGGGGAGCATCAGACCTATCGGGGCGGACGACGAGGGCGACAACGCGGCGAACGTGTTCGTCGACGAAGCGGATCCCAGCTACGTCCACAAAGACCTCCACACGATTCCACTCACGCAAACCGCGACTTTGGACTACGCGTGGATCACGGTCCTTTTCGACGGCGAAGAGGGGCCGATCAGCGCTCAGGACGGCACGAAGCGCTCGTGTGGGACACTCAACCTGCGGGTCTCGGACGACGCCAGGGGGACATTCACTCTCTCTCTTGCGGTGGATCGTGGTAAGAGCCTCATCGTCGACCCCAACAACGTGAGGATCGAGCCGCTCGAATTCGAGTCGCTCACCGTCAACGTGCGCGACCCGGCCCAGTGGTTGAGAATCGACTCGAGCGACCCGCCGGACCAGGCCATTGACGCCCGCAGAATCGATGCTCCCAGCGGGTCCGCCGCGCGGAGCGCATGGAATTCAATTCAACTCGCCGCGACCGGCGATGCTAGCGTGTTGACACCCGACGACTTCACGATCGACGACGGAACGAGCGATCCGCCTCGGATTATCAGGATCACCTCCGACGGATCGCGAGCGACGCTGCGGTTCGACCGCGGTATCCGTCCCGGGGTGTGGACGACGGTCACGCACAAGGCGAGCGGATCGACGACCCGAATCGGCTGCCTCCCGGGAGACGTGAACAACGACGGGCAGGCCGACGCCCGCGACGTGCACGCCCTGATCGAGGCCCTCAACGGCGCCAGGACGCTTCCGGTGTTCAGTACCGACATCGATGGAGATGGAATGATGACCGCTCGCGACCTGGCGAGGCTGATTGACCTGCTCGCGGCTCCATCCGTCTCGAGGTCCAAGCTCGTACTGAAACGTGGACGCTGAGAAAGTCCGCTCAGCTGCACCGACGTGTCCGCAAAGCGCGGCGCCCCGAAGACGAGACAGTCCCAGCAACCCTAAGGGCAGATCGCCGGGCACGGATATGGGGTCTCCTTGACCGCATCCACCACGACTGCTACGTCAAGCACGTTGACCTGGAGATCCGGATCGGCGAGCGAGTCCGCGCTACAGTCCCAGACGTTCGCACCCTCGAGGGTCGCCGTCCCCACGCCTTTCACGCGGTCAACGGTGGCCGCGACGTCAAGAACATTGACGACCCCGTTGCCGTCGGCGTCACCCCATGCCCACGTATACGCGCTGGCGCCCGCCGACACTACCGGTGCTCCACCGAAATCACACTCGGTGTGAATTGTGTACAACGAGTCGGGCCTCATGTCCTCACCGCGAATCTGGACGACGCCCCACTCAGCCGCCGTCAGGTAGACCGGCGTATCGCCCAGCGGTCCCGCGATGCACCGGCCGTAACAACTCCACCCGGGTGGACAATCGACAGAGTCCACGCATGTCTCTCCCGTACAGGCACTGCCCGGATCGCCGCCACCCACGCACACGCCATTCTCGCATGTCGCTCCGGAACCCGGGCAGCTTCTCTCGCACCTTCTCGGACAATCACCCGCGTCCACACACGCCTGTCCATCGTTTGGACCGCCTTGGCACAAGCTCTGTACATACCTGGAAACGCAGTACACGCCGGCATCGTCACAGTTGCCCTTCACGATGATCGCGAGCGGCGTCGCCCCCTGGTCGGCGGGCGTTACCGCGACGTATCGACATCCGGTCGCCTCGGCGGTCGGGGCGAAGCACCCGCCGCACGTGTCCGATCCATCGTCACAGGATGCCTGGTCGGGGCAGGGATTACCATCGGAAGAAAAGCACTCGTTGTCGAACACACACCCAAGCTCGGCGTCGCAACGTTCGGCCGCGCAAAACAGACCCGAATCGCAGACCACATCATCCGGATCGTGAAAGCAGACCGGGCCGAACGTGATCGGCGCCGGGTTGATCTCGACCACTTCGCAGTGGTCCACGGTGCACGGTATCCCGTCATCGCAATCCATCTCGACGTTGTGACACACTCCGTCGACGTCGCAATTATCCGCGGTACACATGTCGTCGTCGTCGCAGTCCTCGTCGTCGATGCACGTCACACACCGGTCGTTGTCCTCGTCGCACATGAGCGGAGCGCACGGATCCCCCGTACCGGTACAGGTACCGTTTGAACAGACGTCGATCGCACCGGTACAGTACTGCCCGTCGTCACACGGATCCGCGTTGTTGACCCACTGGCAAAGATTGCTGACGCACAACTCGTCCGTGCAGGGGTTAGCGTCGTCACAGTCCACCGGATCGGTGCAGAGTACAGTGACCGACACCGGCGGCCCGATCGACTTGGTCACGTCCTGAGAAACGTATCCCTCGGGACGCATCGCGGCGCTCACCACATTCGTCGTGCTGTTGTCGCCGAAACACTGGACGAGTTCGATATCGACCGTCCCACCGCCGATCGCCGTGAACTTGAACGTCGTAACGTGAAGCCCGGTCGGGATGACGCACGCCGGAGGCACCTGCTCACCCTCACATTCGTTAATGGACGAGAACGCGGTATACACGGCGTCACCGTCATTCTCGGGAAAGTCCGGCGGGCACGGGTAGTTCAGGCCGTCCGAGCTGCAATCGTCGAAGAAGCCCGACTCTCCCCAATCGTACTGCCCCAGCGGGCACTCGAAACAGGGATCAAAGTCCATGTTACACGGATCGTGCGGATTCGGATTGAGGGCCCCGGCTGGCTGAAGCTCCAGACCCAGGGAATTCCACGCCAGAATCGCGTTGAGACCGACGAGTGGATGCTCTCCCAGCTCACAGTCATCCGAGGTCGTGGCGCACCCGTCCGCGACGGCGTAGAGATCAACTGTCACGGTGGACCCTATCGGAACCGGAGCGGTAGGCCCGTTGCGCCATTCCAACCGCACGCACCTGTACGGATCGCTGGGAGCCGGCGGATCCTCGGCACAGACTTGATTGCCGCAAACTGAGACTCGCGTGCAGGGGTCGCCGTCGTCGCAGGAAATATCATCGTTGATCGCGTATGTCGTACACCGATCCACGCCTTCGTCACACTGCCCCTGTCTGCACTCGGTATTAAGGTATGAGCAATCGACCGTGGTCCCGTCGACGCATCCGGTCGCGGGATCGCTCTGTGGATCTGACGGAATACACATCTCCCCCGTGGCGCCGGAGCCGTTACAGAACTGGTCGTCATCGCACACGGTGTCGTCAGGCCCGTGCAGGACCACGTCGTGGACGTCGTCGCAAGTGTCGATCGTGCAGTCAATCCCGTCGTCGAGTGACGGCGGCGTTCCCGCCGAGCAACAGCCGTCGCCCGTAATCGGATTGCACACCCCGATCGCGTCCTGGCAGACCTCGGGTCCGTTACAGAAAAGACCGTCGCTGCAGACCGAAGCATCGGGAGCGAAAACGCAGGCGTTGAACAGGCAGATATTAGACGTGCAGAACTTGAGGTCCTCGCAGTGTTCACCCGTAAGACACTCGACACATCTGTTCTTCGTGTTGTTGCAGTAGGTCGCCGCCCCCGTACATTCCCCGCCGTCGCAGTCCGCATTGTCAGCGCAAGGTTCGCCGTCCGCGCCGCCCACGCAGGACTTGCAGCTAATCTCCGTTCCCGGAACACATACGTCGTTTTCGCATTGTTCGGCGCCGTCACAGAACACTCCGTTGCTGCATTGGAGGTCGCTCTCGCACTCAACGCACCTGTCGAGCAACTCGCTGCAGAACTCACCGAACGGACAGTTGATGTCCGTACCGTCCTCGCACAGGTCCGTCGCCTCGTTGCACCATTCTTCACCGGTGCAGTACTCATCGTCGGAGCATTGCGAATCGCTATAACACTCGACGCAGGTTCCGTCCCCAGGGTCGCAGCGCAGCTTCGGTGCCTCCGTACAGTCGTCATGACTCAGGCAGTCCACGCAGGCGTTCAGCACCTCGCTGCACTGCTGACTTCCCGGACAGGAAACCGGCTGAACGAAGATACTACAGGCCACGCCCTCGTTGCTGCCACCCACGCAGAAATCGCCGTCGCAGACGCCGCCGTCCAGGCACGCAGCCTCGCACAGATCGCGCGTCGGGTTGCAGGTCTCGTTACCGTTGCAGTACAAACCATCCGGGCACAAGTCGCTGTGGAAACACACGCCCCCGACGCACTCGTCGAAGGTGCATGACACTCCGTCATCGCAATCAGGGGGAACGCACTGTCCCCATAACTGTGCCGGAGCAATCAACCAGAAACCCGCAAGAAGCGACAAGATCAGTAAGGACGGGTGTCGACGCCGAGGCATTCCTCGGCCCGGATCACACCTGGGAGACTCGAACGCCATCATATAACTCCCCCGAACGTTAACGGCCTTTCGCACACCACCCGGCGCCGGCACGACTCCGCCGCTTCGCACCTACAGCCCAAGGCATCCGCGTGCCAAGCGCACGACTGCTCTCTAGTTCCCGGGTCCTGTAAGAGCGGAGCGAACGTGGGAAACGCACCTTCTCTCCCTCTGCGCCGCCAAATCTACCAGATTCGTCGCGAAGAAACAAACCCTACGCGACCGTTAATGACGCGCGCCTAGCTAAGAACTTTAGGCTGCGCCCAAGCCCTGGTCCACAGGACCCCAACCCATTCTGCGAGATCAGTGGACATTACTACAGCATCACACCAACCGTCACCGAGTTTTGCACTAGTTAACAAGGACTTTACGACGTCCCCAAGGTGATCCGCTTTACTGGAACCTCGTTATGAGTTACGCGACGAAATCAAGTTGACTCCGCAAACGTGGTATTGGACTGTTGAGTCGGAGACGCGCGCGACCCGCCGCTGAGTGTATCGGACCTGAGCGGACAAGGCGTGGTGCCCGGCGTCACTTCTAGGCCGAGCAGAGAACGACGTCGCGATCCGAAGCGATGGGCCCGCAGTGGATGTCGATGCTCCCCCCATCGCGACCCGAATGGTTAGGTCCCTGAAAGCTGGGGAGCGGAGGCAGGAAGGCGTTATGGAGGCATACGAGATCGAGATCCACTGGAATGGCCGCACCTTCGTTCAGAAGTTCAACGCAACGTCCGCCGACAACGCGAAAAAGGCGGCACTGATGAGATACCCTGGCGGTATTCTGCGGCGAATAGTGCGGGTCTCCTAGCCGCCCGCAGCGTCCCACACACCGAGACTCCCACGTAGTCGAGTCGTGAGATACCGGGCCTACGGTTGTCGTACCATCGCCCTGTCGTGCGTGACAGCCAGAAGGTTCCCGAGCTTCGGCAAACCCATGCGCCGCCGCAAGTCGTTCTGCGAGGACAGCCCAGAGACAAAGTCATCGATCGGTTGCCGGCGCACGTCACCGCCGGCGAGACCCACCGATAACGCCTCCCCTCGTTGAGGCGGCGGGTTCTGGCCCGGATCAGGTAGCCAGATGAAGACCCACAGGTCCGGGTCGGTGTTGGCTAGCTGCAGCCCGTGGTACATAAAGACGAAGTCGCCGAGGCGATGGGCAATGGTCCCGTCGGTGAGAGCGTCGCCGGCTGCTTGGAGCACCTCACGCTTGCGTTCCACGGTAAGGTCCTCGAACTGCTCCAACGTCACATCCGCGACGGGAACGAGGCGAAGCGCGGTAAACGAATCGAAGGTCGCAAAGACCGTAGAGGGAAGAGCGCCCTCGCCGGTCAACTCAATGGCATGGCGAGGCGTGCGACCTTCGTTGTCAGCCGCGAAGGCGAGTAATGCCTGGAGGATCTGCCGGACCTCGGGATTGCCGCCCGGACGCACACTTTGCGCTTTGAATGCCAGAGTTCCCACCACCAAGGCGATGGTCAGGGCCAGGACTATAGCCAGCCCG
>CBDUZY010000099.1:0-7956 GCA_965371825.1 uncultured bacterium | reverse complement strand
CGGTTCGTCTCCCGGCATGGGGCAACTGTCGCACCCTTCGTAGACCATCAGGTTCGTGTCCGGCGGCACCGGAGAGGCAGGGCTACACGTGTCGATCGTAGCGATCCCGGTGCACGTGGCCGTATACTCGTACCACAGGTCCTTATCCATATCGGGTGCACAAAAATCAGCCGGGCAGTGGAGCGTCGCGCCGGTCATGTCGAACTCATTGGTCCCGTCGTCAACGGGTAGCGCGCCTTGGCAATAGTCGTTCAGCAGCGCATCGGCATCGATACAGGGCGAGTTGATCGCGAGCTTGTAGGACACGTTCTCTGCCTCCTGCGTCTTGGCGGCGACCATGACATAGTACATGTCGCCGGGGACGAGGTTCTGGAGGCAGAGTTCGCCGTTCCTTCCTGAGTCGTGGCAACCAAGCACGTCGTCGCTGCATCCGATGAGGGTGAGCGTGTCGCAGGCTGTCTCGTCGGTCGTCGGATCATTGACCGAAAAAACCTGGAGCAACGAATCCGAGTCCGGACCACTTGTTAAACACGTGTCCAAATGGACCGACGTTGAATCTTCACCCTCAACCGGCTCCGGGGCCTCGAACTTGTACCACACCGTGGCGAGCCCAATCGGGGGGCGTTCCCGACAGGTGTCGCCGGACTGGCAGTCGGCGTCCGTCTCGCAGGATACCGACATCTCGCCTCCGTCCGTCATGCAGACGAAAGGCAGGCCGTCATGGCAACAGAAGTGGGGATCGGTATCGCTTACGGTAGCATCGTCGTGCAACGTCGTAAAGACCGATGGAATGGTGACCAACTGGGCCCCGTCTCCCTCTCTCTCGCCGGCGCACACGTCGTTTGTGGGCGGGAGGCCGCAGAGGATCTGTGCCAGCTCCGC
Organism: uncultured bacterium; assembly: GCA_965371825.1. Lineage (GTDB taxonomy): Bacteria > Planctomycetota > Phycisphaerae > UBA1845 > UBA1845 > JAJRUK01. The sequence continues at coordinate 7,074 of CBDUZY010000099.1, read as the reverse complement.
ACACTCGTTATCCCAACATACGTCGCAGCAGAAGAACTGGTTCTCAAAGGTACATACCGTGGTACAACAATCCGGATCCTGGCAACCGACCAACCCCGAAGCTGGACAGTCTTCGCGGGGCTCCGTACAGGGAAGCTGCCGGGCGAGGCACGCGTTCAGGGGACAGCTCTGGTTATCGAGGCTGCAGAATCGCCCTCGTTGCCACTGACGTTTGTTGTCGAGCGGCGGTATGGCGTCGCACTCGTTCTTGGTCAGGTTCGTGCAGAACTCATCCTCAGACACATCCTTGTAGCAGCACGCGGCCTGGCCACACGTGCCTTCGACGAACGGATTCGGATCGCACGCGGCGCCCTCGATCCACTGCGGGCGCAGGTCGGCCTGGGGCGGTGGGAAGGGGCAGTTCGCCTCGGGAATCTCGCGGCACAACGACTCGCACACACCGGGATCGGCGCAGTCGCTGTTGTCCATACAGGCGTTGCCCTCGTCCGGTCCACCGACGCACCCGGAGACGAACATGTCACAGCAGGCCCCCCGCGCTGCCTCGCCGTCACAGGTGATCGAGGCGTGCAGAGACCCGTGAACTCCCGTGCCCACGGTGACAAACTCGCATGAGCCATCGCCGAGGTCGCGAAAGATGAGGTCTTGCGTGAATCCGATGTCAGCTTGTCTCCCGGCCACGATCACCCCGCCGTTGTCGTTAGTGATCCTTGCGGCGAGCCAAGGCGATCGCGGAAGCGGAATGGGGTCGATGCACACCCCGTTCGGATGCTCATCGTCGCGGCAGTCGATGTCTTGGAGACAGTCCTTACCCACAAGTGCGAGGGGGCTGGCGTCGTCGCATATGTACGCTAACTTGAACCGGCAGATTCGCGGTCGTCCCGCGCTGCTCGCACCGATTATGCAGTCAGCTTGCGTACCTGGTATGGCCCCGCCACCGCACGAGTAACGCAGCTCGAAGTAATACTTCGCGGGCTCCTTAACGGCAACTTCGTAGCCGACAAGCTCGCAGTCGTCATTGAGCAAGTTAAGGTCGTCGACGAACGTCCTGTTTCGACCGCCTTTGAACGGCGTACCCGACGCCCGCTGGGCCTTGTATACCGTGTGGTTACTCGTGCAGTTGTCGCCGAATACTTCTATGTTGAAGCTGGCGTGGGGGGACGTCGGAAATCCCCCCATGTTGGCGTTGCACGCGAACCCCGGAAAGTCGAAGACATCGCCCGAGTAGCCCTCGAGCGCCGGTGCGCCGAGGATCATCCCGGCGTTGTCGCCGGTAAACGTGAGCCCCAGCCAGAAAGTCGTAGGAAGCGGGACGGACACGGGCGGGAAGAACGTGATCTCGCGCGGGGCTCCGTCGGCAAAGTTCAGTGACCCATTGGTACCCGCGATTTGGAGTAGCGGACGGTCAGCCGAGGACCACGACAACGGGCAGTTCCCGTACAGGGCCCATGAAACACCGTACGGCGCTTCGGGCAGGCTCGGCTCACCCCGCCCCGTCACCTGGAACGTGAACCGGGAAAGGGGACAATCGTCCGTGGCGGTCGTCGAAATATCATCCGAGACCAAGAAGCCCGGCAGGACCTGGGCGGAGAACAAGCCGTTAGTGTTGCTGTAGATCACGCTTTCCGCGAGGGCAGTAGTCCCGTCGCCCGCGTCTTTTCCGACCACGTGGCGTATGAAGGTCGTACCCGCCGGCAGTGGAGACAGCTTTATCCGATCCGTGGGCGGAACGCCCTGATTATCCGCGATCGGCAGGTTCGGATCGTCAAGGACCACGAGATTCCCCGACGGCACTCTTTCAGCAGGTCCTGCCCGGTCGACGTTGGCCTTGCTCGCATCAGCCGGCCGTTCGTCCGCCAGGACCGACACCGTACCCGTCAAGAAGGCGCACAACGCTGCGCCGACGACGAAACCCCAGAGCGTTCTACTTCGCATCAGATTCACCCTTCCTAAGGACAACCAACGAACACGGGCGCTCCTTGCATACCCCGCCGGCAAGCCAAAACTCCGCCTCGCGCCGGCTTTGACAAAGAGAAGAAACCCTCCCGAAAATTCCAATCACCGCCACGGTGCATACGAACCACATCCGTGCGCGGAATACGTCTACTTAGCGAGCAGGGTGGGGATCGACCATGATGCCGTTACTCCCCACTGTACGGTTCCCTAAGTGTGTGCCGTCTCCCGTCATCTCGACAGGACGAGAACGCCTAAACCACCCCATCCGAAGCACAGCACGCCGCACGACGCGTAAGCGGCTGGCCTCGGCCGACGTCACACTTGCTCGTTCCCATAACCTCCGCTGGCAATCAACGATAGCCGTTTTCGCTTCCCATGTCAAGGTCACCGGAAGCTGCGCACGGGCTCTTCCTGATAGGTTCTAGGTAGGGCTTGGGGCGACGGTCAAGCGCGTTCAACTACGTATTGGCGATCACGACGCCGGGGTCGACCGCGCCGAGGGTTTCCACGCTGTCACGGCGTCGCGGCGCGGGACGGGTTGCGTTGCGGCTGAAAATCCCCAACCGTCAATCTCCAACCTTCGAACTCCAACGTCCCATCATGCGTCTACGGGCCGCTCAAGGCCCGATAAAGTTGGTTGAAGTCCTCCCCATCGACGTCGCTGTCAGGCGGGTCGGCATCGAATCGCGTACAGCACGACTCGACCTCAACCGGACCGGGGCCGGTGAAACACCTCTGAAAGCCCGATAAATCGCGAAGATCGACGTCCCCGTCCAGGTCGAAATCTGCCGGCCCGTCGCCCTCGCATTCGTCGGGCACGCCGTCTTGGTCACAGTCCTCCGACGTGCCGTCGCGAAGATCGCACGCATCAGGGACCTGGTTGTCGTTGCAGTCCGGCAACCCGAGCGAGAAGAGATATGCTGCCTCGCATCGCCATCCGCCGGAAGTTCCGACCAGGGCGACCGAGCCGTAAACCGACGCAGAGCTTCCGAACATGGAAGCGCATCCTGACGGGACTAGCTTGCCTGCTTCACGCCATTCGCCGTCCCGCATGGTGAAATGATACGCGGCGCCCCGGCTCCCTTCGGAGTATGCCCCAACGACGAGGACGCCACCGTCCACTGCGACCGCGGAACCGAACCGATCACCCGTGTCGGCGTCTGAAGCCGTTAGTTTGGCATTCTCGACCCAAGTCGAACCTCTGCGCTCGAAGACATATGCCGAGCCGACATGCGTCTTGCCACTGTGGTCGTCGTCGATCGCTCCCACGACAGCCACGGCTCCGTCAACGGATGTTGACCACCCGAACAGGTCTCCGCCCTCCGCATCCGATGCCGTCAGCTTGTCCTCGAGGAACCACCCCGTCGTGTCACGACGGAACACATAGGCGGCGCCCGCTGCGGGCCCGGAATCGTGATCAGCCGCGTAGGCTCCGACCAGAACCCTGTCGCCGCTCACGGAAACCGACCATCCGAAGAAGTCGCGCTCGACAACGACTATGGCACTTAGATCCGCCTCTTGGATCCAGCGTGCCCCGCTGCGCCGAAACACGTAGGCCTTGCCCCGACCGTCCCCTGCAAAGGGAGCCCCAACGACCACGCAGTCGCCATCCATCGCCAAGGACCAGCCGAATTGATCTCCTGCGCACGAGTCTTCTGGGACGAACTGTGCCTCCTGAATCCAGGCGTTGTCCTCGCGATGGAAGACGTACGCCGCACCTGCCCCGGACTCATTCAATGCGTCGAAACCCGGTGCGCCAACCGCGATCAGGTTGCCTCCAATCGCGACGGAGTAGCCGAATTCGTCGCCCGAGGCAGCGTCAAAGCCCATTAATATGGACTCCTCAACCCAGCCCGAGCCCTCGCTCCGGAAGACCACCGCCGCCCCGTCGTCTACACCGTCGTTATTCCTGGTCCCCGGAGCACCTACCACTAACCGCCCCATGTCCAACGAGACCGACGCCCCGAAGATGCCCCATGCCGTTCCCGACGAACCGGTAAGCCTCTCGATCTCGTCTATGCACTCATCGGGCACCCCGTCTTCGTCGCAATCAAAGCTCAAGCCGTCTGCTATGTCGCAATCATCCGCCGAGCCGTTCTCGTTGCAGTCCATCTCGCAATCATCGGGGATACCGTTCGGCTGGCAGTCATCGATGGACCCTCCGTCGATGTCGCATTCGTCCGGAATGCCGTTAGCGTTGCAGTCCGGGCTCGCCCCGTCTCTCAGGTCGCACTGGTCCGGAGTGCCATTGTTGTTGCAGTCTTCCTCGCACGCATCTGGTACGCCGTTCGGCTGACAATCATCTTCCAGCCCGGCGTAAATGTCGCATTCGTCGGGGACTTCGTTGTCATTGCAGTCACTACTCGTGCCGTCGGCCAGATCGCACCAGTCGGGGCGGCCGTTGTGATTGCAGTCATCGCCCGGCCAGGGATCCACCGGCTGACATTGTGACGGCGAGACGACGTCCAGCTGGTGCAGACCCTTCGTTTCTTTAGTCTTAGATGCGGTCATTACGTAGTACTTCTCGCCAGGTACCAAGTTGCTTGCGCAGACGCGGGCGTGGCTACCGTTATCCGAACAGGCTTTCGAATCGTCGCTGCACCCGATCGAGGTCAGCGCTGGACACGCAACTTCGCCACCCAGAGCATAGTCCATGACAAAGACCTGAATCAGCGAATCCCCTGCTGGGTCGCTGGCGCACGTGCTGATCTCGGCCGAAGTGTGCGTGGCCACGAACTTGAACCAAACCGTGCCGAACCCCGTCGCCCCGGGCGTGTCCCGGTTGCAGCAGAAGCCCGGATCGTCCTCCGACTCAGTGGCCTCGCGATTCGTGAAGAAGGTGCTGCTGTTTGCATCGACGAGCAATGGGCCGCGCGGCTCGCTAGTGCTCCACGAATCGTCATGGTAGGACGGTTGATCACACGACTCCTGCGAAAGTTCGACACAAATGCGATCCCACTCGACTCGGCAACACCAAGAGTCGACTTCGCAGACCTCAGCACAGCAATCGGGGACCCTGCACCCTGTCCCGTCGTGCGCGAAGTAGCAGTCGCCTTCTCGTGCCAGACAGGCGGCAAATGGGCACTGCTGGCTGTCCTCGCCGCAGTACCGGCCACGCTGCCACTGACGACGGACCTCAACGGGAGGGACCGCGTCGCACTCGTTCCTCGTGAGATTCAGGCACGTGTCGTTGGGCGTGCAACAGGCCGCCTGGCCACATGTATGCGGGAACGGGTCGGGATCGCACGCGACGCCTTCGACCCAGCTCGGTTGGAGTTCTTCATCGGGCAGCGGGAACGGACAGTTTACCTCGGTCACCTCGCGACAGACTGACTCTCCGTTGTCGTCGACAACGTACATGTCGCAGCACGCACCCTTCGGCGCCTCGCCGTCACAAGTGATGGATACGTGGAGTGAATGATAGTAGCAGGGTAACCAAGGGTCACAATCTCCGGGGACGTCACCGATGAGAGGGAGTCCTGCGACGACCACGCCGGCCGCGTCGTTACTGATCTTCGCCGCGAACCACAGATCCCTCGGCAGCGGAATCGGAGGGTCGAAGCTGAAGCGGGCGAGCTGAACGCCTGGATCTGACGGATAGATGAGTGCCGTGGCCTCGGTCGCTGGTATCAGAGGACCATCACCAGTCTCGCGTAGGGCGAAGTCGAATCGGGCCACTCCCTCTACGCCGACCTCGTACGCGATCATGCGGCAGTCGTCCGTGATGAGCTGAAGGTCTCGGCCGAACCACCTGTCGCGGCCACCACGGAAGGGCGTCCCCGAGAGTCTCGCCGCCTTGTAGCCAAGGTACGACGACGTGCAATCCTTGCCGCCGAAGATACGCACGTTGAAGCTCCCGTGCGGCTGCTGCGGGAATCCGCCGAGGTTGGAGTTGCAGGCGAATCCGGGGAAGTCGATGACGTCGCCCGAGAAGCCCTCCATCGCCGGGGCGCCGAGAATCATGCCCGCGTTCTCGCCCGTAAAGCTCATGCCCAGCCAGAAGTTCGTCGGGATCGGGACCTCGGCGTCGGGAGGAACGACGAACACGATCGTCCGGGGAGTGCCGTCGGCGAAGCTGACCTCGCCGGCCGTGCCGGGGATGATCAAGCTGTCGCGGTCGTCGGAAGTCCGTGTCATCGGGCATTGATCGTAGAGGGCGAAGCTCACCGAGTACGGTCCGCCGGGAACGCTCGGATCGCCCCGGCCGGTAACGTCGAACTCGTAGTGGCCCAGCTTGCAGCCCGGGCCGGCGGTCGTAGCGATGTCATCGGAAATGAGAAAGCCCTCCGGAGGGCGGGCGGAGAGGCGTCCCAACGTGTTTTCGTAGATCAGCCGCTCGCCGCCGGCGGCGGGCGTTCCGGTTCCGGCCGCCGCCCGGTCGGTCCCATCCCCGCTCACGACCTGCCGCTTGAATACCGTCCCGACCGGGAGCGGGAACGTCTCGATCCGATCGGGGCGCAGAGGGACTCCGGCGTCGCTCGCAATCGGCCGTGACGCATACTCCAGCCGATTCTCAGAATGACTCGCGGCGACACCGGATGGTCCCTCTTTGATCGCCCCACCTGTTTCACAAAACACTCCGCCGACGACGATAAGCACGCCGAGCTTCACCTTGTCCGAGATCATGCTCGTTCGCTCCGAATGAAGTGCGAATCGCCCCCAGCACGCACCGTGAGGTTTCCGCTTCATCCTCCAGCGCGGAGAGTCCTCCACCCTCTATAACACCGAACCCGGCGCTTTGACGGACGGAATCTCCGAAAAAAACGGCGCCATCGGCGCAGCGTGTGTTTGACCGGGTGAGGCCCGGCGCCATGGCGATCGGTGCGCGCACGCTTTCCGTCTGCGCGCAGGCTCTGCGAACACCGGTTTCAAACCGGTGCCACACCCCTCGGCGCCGCGCAGTAAGTTTGATGAGCTAGGAGATCAGAAGCGGATGAAGACGAAACAGGAACGAACGCGTTTGCGGTTTATGAATTCGTACGATTAGGATGATACTCGGTTCGCCCCAACACTACCGCTCATCACTGACCGAACTACGCTGTGCCTAGAGTTTCCCCGTTAACGTAAGTAATTATACGACATGTTCCGATAAAGTCAAGTCTTGTGTGGAACAGACTTTCT
>CBDUZY010000098.1:0-7993 GCA_965371825.1 uncultured bacterium | reverse complement strand
GTTGCGAACCGAAGCCCAATCCAATAGAGTCGTGCTCGGCCGGTAGGTTCCGTGAGGCGAACGTTCGAGTACGTTCCCGCGCCAAGCCCGGTGCATCGTTGCGAACTTGTTGGATCAGGTCGGATAACGTGTTGAATCAGGTCGAGTAGTGATGTTACGTTCGCTCATACGTCGGCTTGCGGTTGCCGCCAACGCCTCGCCCAGGCTGAAGAAGAGGGCATGGCGATGGTGGTACCGGTACTTCGAGCGGCGCCTCGGCGAGGAGCAGCTCTGGTTTCTGAACTACGGTCTGGCCACGCCCGATGACGAGATCCCGTCACTACACCCGGAGGACGAGGAGAACAGGGCGTCCATTCAGCTTTATCACAGGGTCGCCGCGGCAATCGATCTTGCAGGCCTTGCCGTGCTCGAAGTCAGTTGCGGACGGGGCGGTGGAGCGCTTTATCTGAAGGGCTACCTGGGTCCGCGCCTCGTGATCGGCCTGGATCAGACCGAAACGGCGCTCGCCTTTTGCCGAAGGCATCGGCCCGATGCGGCGCTGGGCCTGGTCTGCGGTGATGCTCTGGCGCTTCCGTTTCCAGACGCCTCGTTCGACGTGCTCCTCAACGTCGAGGCATCTCACTGCTATCCGAGCCTCACGGAGTTCCTCTCCGAAGCGAGACGAGTGCTAAGGCCGAACGGACATCTTCTGTACGCGGATATGAGGAGGAACGCGGAGTGCGAGGCATGGCGGGCCTGCCTGAAGGACGCCGGGTTCGAGGTTGTCGCGGAAGAGGAACTTACCGAGCATGTGGTGCGTGCTCTCACCGCAGCACACGACCGGAAAGAGTCCCTCATTCGGAGAATAGTGCCACGCTTTCCGCGCCGGCTGGTACGTCTGTTCGCGGCGACGAAAGGGACGGCCACGTATCGCAAGCTTGCGTCAGGCGATCTGCGATACCTCCGATTTGTTCTTCACAGGCAACCCTAGCCCGTGGGGTCCACAGTCTTCATCCAGCCCGCCGCGACAGAGCACCGACTCTCTGTGCGACGCGCATGGTACACCGGTCAATCTCCCGGCAGGCAGGAGTCGACGCAGTTGACTTTGATCACTCTCGGAAAAACGAGCTCAGACTCCGACATGGGAAGGGCTTTCGGTGCCGTCCCGGTAGCGGGATCGAGATAGGCGCGGACGAGAATGGTGACCAGGCCGGCTCGCGGAATTTGCTCTTCAGTGATTTCGTAGCAAAACGGCTCTTCCCCGCACTCACGGGCAAACTTCACTTGCCACAAGTTCTCCCGGTCCGGGTCGCGAGGGATGTACACGTCCGCACTGCCGGCGAGGTCGCGCATGACGACGGAACCGTAGGCCGTTCCGTCCAAGGCACGCGTCGCAGTTATGTTCACGTAGGACGCCTTGCCCGTCTTCTCATGGTTGTACCCGGCGACAATGATCGCTTCCGGTTCACTGCCAAGTCGGTGAGCGGCGCCCATGTAGGGAGTGTCTCGGCAGTCAGCAAAACACGGGATCAGATTCTCGAGACAGATGTACCCGTCCTCCCACGGAGTTGGGAACGCCATGCGTGTGGAGCTTTCCATGTCGGAATAGGCGGCCTCGATGCTTCGCACGAGCCTCCGCAGCGATGCGCCGTCCTCATGCTCACCTGTCCCACGAGGTCGGAGCGCGGGCAGTGTGTGTGGGTCAAGAGGACCCGGCCCGTTGGGGCGGATGCGAAACAACCTGGCGCCCGGATCGTCAAGCCAGGCGCGAATGGGAGTTCCGGGCTGCTCGGCGTCCGGGTGTGCGATTCGTGCCATGACAACGAACACGTCATCCTGGTTGTCGTACCCCATCCGCGCGATTGGGGTAACACCATCCGTGTCGAACCGTGGGATCACAAGTGTGTTGGCCACCGATTCGGAGAACCCGGCGCCGTCAAGTACTTCGCGCACAGCCAGGTCGACGCCTTTGTCGGCCGTAACGATGACGACACTCTCCTTGCCAAAAGGGCTTTCCCCCGGCTGGGCGCTGGTGTTTATGGTAAGTTGGTTCAGTGAGTCGCCGAGGCTCGCAAAGACCTCAACGCGATCATCGTACGGCGGTTCGCCAAGGGCCGCTGGGTCGAACCGACTGAAGACGTAAGCCGTGAAGGAAAAGTACGGTGACTCTGGAGGTGTCGTCCCCACCCACACGAGGGCTTCATCCGGTTGGAGTCGGTAGACGCCGAACATACTCGGTAGGTCCACGGGACTCGGGAACCGACTTTCCGGGTCGGGATTGGGCTCACCCGGCCCCAAGGGAACGAAGGGAATGCCGTACGGTGAGGTCGGGTTGTTGAACCAGCAATGGTCGAGATGCTCGCAATCAGAAGCGTCAGCAATCACAAAGCCTCCGTCGTCCACTGTGAAGAAGTTAGACTCGAGCGATGCCTTGAGATAATCGGCTCGATCGTCAAGCGAACCGCAGTCGTCTGGGCAATTGCCGAAATCCTCGCCGATGTCGCCGGCGCAAAGACCGTCACCACACACCGCAATGATCTCGTGCGTGTGTGGCCGTGGTGAAATGTCGGTAACTGCATCGATGGCCGTGCGGTCGCGGTCCGCGGTCCGGCTCTTCCCGCGGGAATCGCCGCGAGAGTCGGTCGTCGATACGCGGGAGGGACCGGCAACCTCCGCCATCAAGAAGTCCACCCCCTGAACCCGGTCGGCTGAATACAACGCCAGGATGGCAGCCGCCGAAGAGATAACGATCAGAGACTGTTTCATGTGCCTCACAGTCATCACTCGTTTCCGTTCACGCGCCAACTGTCGTGGAAGCTAACGCCCGTCGGACGACATTGAAACCCTGTCTCTCACGGTTCCGTGCTCTCTTGCCGTTCCTGCGAAACCCTATTCGCATCCCGCTTTACTACGAGCCCGACCACCGGCGCACCGTCGGAGTAGCGGCCCATGAAGCGCTGTTGTTGTGTATCACCGCGGGCGTACTCCAGATTCCTGCCGCGAAACACGGCGTCGAGCAAGCCGTCGCACAGCTTCCAGTATCCATAGTAGTCCAAGGTGTCGGGGGCGAGTCGCTTGGAGCGGTTTCGGTGTCGGGGACGCCGGAACTCGCTCTCGAGCGCCGGCGGGAAGGACGGCACGGTCGATAGCGGCGAGGAATGATCGGCCACCAGCGGAGGTCTCGAACGCCGATCGGTCCTGATCGTCACCAATTCCACGTTGGACGCGGGCAGGTGCGCCAGGCGGTCCATGATGACTCGCGCGCCTCGATCCCGCGCCACTCTGTCGACGTCGCCTACTACAATCGACACTAGGGTATCGACCGGAAGACCACCGAGCTCAGACAGGCCCACCCATCTTACGCCGCCCGGTTGGACCAACAGCAGTGCCCCGGGAGGCGGCAACCCGAGGTCGCCGGAGGCAGAGGCCAACTTGACTGCGAGCGCCGCTCCAAGTGAGTGCCCTACCCAAACGATACGCTCGCCGGCGGGCACTACCGGCCCCGTGTCGTTAAGCTTCTTCCATGCTTCCCGGAGAGCCCGTCGCGCCGCTGGAACCATCCGGGCCATTCTTGTCCAGCGGTTGGCTTGGTATCGCGGGAAGACGACGATGTGTCCCTTGCGGACTATATGTTCGATCCAACCTCCGTAGGCCCACGGATCCACTCCGTTCCAACCGTGCAGGAACACCACGAACGGCGCCGCGGCAGGCATAGGATCGTCCGGAAGGAATAACCACCATTCGTCCTTCCCTTCACCGAATCGCTGAGCGGACACGGATTTGTGTGGGTAGCTCGCGCCGCCAGGTCCGGCGGCTGGCTGACCTGGCGGTGAGATGCCCCCTGCCGCCCGACAACCCGTAACAAGCAGTGTCGTGAGACATGCGCTCCATATCAGACACGACGTTTTCCGATGCTTGCAGGCCACGTCCATGTTCCACTCGGTTCCGGAGCGCCTTCACGCGTCCGTTAACCCGGAAGTCGCCACGATTAGCGGTTCCTCGGCCTGATTGGGCCACGCCGACCAGAAGACTGCAGTCGAAGGAACACCATCGCGAGCAGGATTCCTGTCAACGACGCCATTCCAACGGCGCCGCACACTCTGGGCGTTGGAATACTCTGCTGCGCGCCCGTGCCGTCGTCACCACCATCAAGCGTGCCGCCGGACTCACACGCATCGCCGCGGCCGTCACCATCTTCGTCCGCCTGGGCGGTGTTCGCCGTTAAGGGGCAGTTGTCCTGGCAGTCGGGCACGTCATCGTTGTCATCATCGAGGTCACACCCGTCGGGAATCCCGTCGCCGTCGGTGTCTATGCCATCGCCAGCGGCCACGCGTGGGGCTGCGTCCTCAACGTCGGGCGTGCAGTCACCGTCCCGGTCGTCGTCACAGGCATCGCCGATCCCGTCTCCGTCGAGGTCGGCCTGATTGAGGTTCCAAGTCAGCGGGCAGTTGTCATCAGCGTCGGCAAAGCCGTCGCCGTCGCTATCGGTGCCGGGCGGTTGGCCTAGATGGAGGCGGAAACCGTAGAAGGGGTTGGCTGTGCCCACGAACAACCCGAACGGCGTGGACTGGAACGTGCGCACGCCGTAGCTGAACTGGTCACCGAAGCCCGTTCGCGAAACAAGCTTCCAGCTAAGACCATCGGTGGTGGACCACAGATCGAAGCCCCCCTCGAGAGCGGACAGTATCTCCGCGATCTCGTCCACACCGACTCTATCGAAGATGGGCTCCGCGAGTGGATACTCATGTGAATCGATCTGCGTCAACAGTCTTTCCTGATCGATATTCTCGGCATACTGAATCATCACCGACGTATCGAACGTACCGACGTACAGCACGCCGTCGTGAACCACCATTCTCCACATGTAACTCGTGAACGGATTGTCGAAGCCCCCTTGCATTCCGGTGACCGATCTCTTGTAACCGTCTGGCGTGTCACGTTCCTCTCCGGCGACGATCTCCCAGGAGTCGTCCGCCTTCACGCGAAGCAGCTCTGCCGTAGCGCCTTTATAGTCGGAGATTGAGGGGAGGGAGCCAAAGTAGGTACCAGTGCCCACATACAGGTGGTCTCGGAAGACCGACATACCGACCACGCTCTGGTTCTTCGCCCCGCGGTAAGCGCCGTTTGTGAGGATCTTCTTGAAGACATAGGGCGGCGGTCCCGTCGCGTCGGTCTTGAGCAACTCGAACCCTGCTTGCGTGAATGCCCCCACGTAGAGATAACCCCTGAAGACAGCCAACTGGAAGGCCTCGACATCGCTGCCGAATCCGGGCTCGCTTACCGGGCGGAACCCTTCGGACACGGGATCACTCGCTTCAAGCAGGACGGTGCCACCTCCTGAAGGGTCGATGGCGATGATGTACAGGCGGTCCTTGAATACCGTCAGCGAACGGTATGAGGAGTACTCCGGGTTGCCCGTGGCTTCGCCGGAAAGCTCGGTGAACCGCTTCCCGTCAGTTGTACGGAGGATCCGCGGCGGTGGACCGGGTACGGCAGTCGTCGCGAAGCTGCCCACGTAGAGGGCTTCGGTGCCGTCGGGTTCGCGAAACACGTCCATGGTCCGATACCCGTTGTCGAGAGCGATGTCCACGCGACTGCCGTCGGAAAGCAGAACGCTGACCATCGGTGAGATGTAGACCAAAGCAATCTCATTCGTTCTGGAGTCGTAAGTGTATATTCGTCCGCGCAGGTCCATACTGATCAGGTCCGGGTCGCATTCGATCGGCACCTCGTCTCCCCCCCCCCTGGAGCCGTAGGTAGCCCTGGCGAGGCAGAGGAAATCGCGGTTCGTACCTATATAGACCTTGCCTCTATAAGAGGCCATGGACCAGGCGTAACTGTTGCTGCGGTCGCCGAAACCCTGGTCACCTATCCGGCGGAAATCCTCCTCGGTCAGTTCGACGGGATCGGCCCAGACTCGGCCCAGCGACATCGGCGCAAACGAAACAACCGCCGCAACGATAAGCTCTGCGAGGCTCGCCCCCCAAGTCCGGTAGCGAGCCCGGCGGCCCACGTCACCATCGCACAGCATACTATGTCGCCTGCGTGTCATTGGCTTCTTCCCAGGTTTACCACCGGCGTGATCACTCCCAGCCTGTCAATCCGAGCCCGGCGGGCAAGTCGTCGTAACGTTTCCACCGGCGACGTCATTCACCGGCTCTGGATGCACACTGCGCAGCTCCTGCTGCACGGCAATGAGAACCTCGCCGGCCAGGCGCCGTAGCTGGGCGCCGGAAAGACCCTTGACGTCGGCGTTGGACCAGCAGGCGTCGAATGCTCCCGAGTTGCCTCGTTCAACCGCCCGGTCGCAAAACTCACGGATGTGTTCGAGGTGATAATCCTGCAACCGCTCAAAGCCCGGACCCCACCGGATGAGGAAGTCGGTCCAAACACGGATCAGAGCTTCCGGAACCACCCGCGCGTCCACAAGACCGTCGAGAAGGCGCCGATAAGTCATTGGGAACGCGGATCGCTGAATCTCCGCCTGAAAGCCCGGCGGGACCTTGGCGGCCATGTTCAGGATCTCGAGGCGAAAACCGCTCGCCGACTCCAGGTCGGCCTGTGTCTTAAGAGCTTCCTGCAGACGAGAGCTCCCGATGAGGTTGCCGGCGAAACGAAACATCGCGGCGACCATCCTGTCCATCATCCACGGAGCTGACTTGCGAACTGTCGCGAGAACATCGAGCACCACCGCCTGAGCGGCCGGATCCAGACGCTGGATGGCCCCTCGAATACGTTGGGCCCGGACACCGTCCGGCGGAGCGCTCGGCGGGACCTTCGGGACGTAACTGATGTTCTCGACTACATCCTTTGCACACTCGCCAAAGAACTCCCAGGTGTGCAGTCTCTGCAGCAGATGGCGCGTGTTGCGAAAGAGATCGACCCTGGTCATCTGCTTCGGGACGACGTTCGTAAGCGCCCGGCTTCCACTGAACATTCCCAGGTCGTCGGAGCAAGCATCGGGCCCCATGTCAACGAGGCGACCCTCGCGTTCGAGCCTCGCCTGAAGAGGTGTCCCGGAGGGAGCCTTGAGCAGGTTGATCAAAGCGTTCAACACGGCGGACTCGCGCACGAAGTCGTAAATCTCGTCGAATATGCCCGAATCGTCGTGATCGAAGCCCACGATCAGGTTGCCTCTTACGAGAATCCCATGCGCTTGGATCTTGCGGATGTCGTCGACCATATTCGTTTTGTAGTTTTGAGGCTTATTCGCTTCTCTAAGCGATTCTTCCCGCGGCGATTCGATACCCACACAGACTTCGTGGAAGTTAGCGTCGGCCATCAGCTCGAGCAGCTCGTCGTCCTGCGCGAGACTAATCGTCAGTTGGGTCAAGAAACGCATCGGCCGCTTGGAGGAGCCGTTGAGCTCAATCAGCGCCCGCAGTAGCTGCTTGGCGTACTTGGGTCTCCCGATGAAATTGTCGTCGCAAAAGAACACAGTTTGCATCCCCAGCTTCTGGAGGGTCGCGACCTCACTCAGCACGGTGTCGACGTGTTTGTGCCGCGGCTGTCGTCCGTACAGGTGAATCACGTCACAGAAATCGCAGTCGAACGGGCAGCCCCGTGTGGTTTGAACCGGGCCCACCGCATAGTCCGTTGACAGGTTCTCGAAGAGGTCCCAACGCGGAGCGGGTGAGTCTTTGATGTCCGGGCGCTGGACCTGTCGATATTCTGCGCGATGTGTTCCCTTGTTCCACTCGCCGAGGAAAGTGGGCCAGGTGAGTTCCGCCTCGCCGATGAAGATTACATCAAAGATGCCGCGGGCTGCCTCTGGCGTGCCGGAAACACCGGGACCGCCGATCACGATCGGAATCCCTTTGCTCTTGGCGATCTTAGCGAAATTCAGGGCCCATGGCTGATGCAGCATGTATGCCGTTATGCCGATGAGGTCATACTCATTGCCCAGATCGGTGTCTTCGCCGATCGGCCCCTTCGTGCTCTCGTCCCAGATGTCCACCGCATACTCCGGGGGAGTCAGCGCAGCCAGTGTCGCGAGCTCCAGAGGGGGCATCGA
>CBDUZY010000097.1:0-7998 GCA_965371825.1 uncultured bacterium | reverse complement strand
GGGTAATGTCGTAGAGCATTACGTACAACGTCGACTGCGTAACTCAGCATTCAGCGCTCAGCATTGAGCATTTCATATTCTGAATCGCCCCTACCACGGTACTGCCGTCGAGGTGCCGAGGCCCGGGCCGTAAACGAGAGCATTCAGGAATAGTCGGCCACTGCCCTCGAGGTATCCGCGGAAGAAGGGATCGGACGCGAACAGGATGATCTGGCCGTTCCCGACCCGTTCGACCGTCGAGTACGCCGTATTCGCCCATCGCTCGCGCGCTTCCGGCCAAAACAGGCCCGACAGACGAAGGTCGGCGGCGTCGGTCAGGCGCGCCGGAGTCGCCACCGGATACGAGGACATAAACGCGCTCGACCCGGCGAGCAGTACCGGCAGCCGTTCCCCCAGGCCGAAACACAGCCAGTGCTCGGGGTTGAGTGTCGCCTCTGCAAACACGCCCCGGGGACGGAATATGCGCTGCCACGCGTCTTCACGTTTCAAAGCATCGATCTTGGGCGGGGCGCCCTTCTTGTCGCTTCTCCCGTCCAGAATTCCCTGGTGTTCGGCCACAATCTCCGCGTATTCGGCCCCGCCGGGGAGTCGTAATGTGTCGCCCCTAGCTTCGGCGTCATCAGCCGTCCCTTTCGTACCCCAGACGGCTTCGGGGTCGACCTGCACGTTTCGGGCGGCTTTCTCGCGTGCAAGTGCTTCCTTGTAATCGTCCAGCTTGTCGAGCACGTCGCGCTTGAGTCGTACCGAGCCGAGCCCGTTGTCCTTGCCGGCAACAAACGCCGCCGAGCCTCCCATGGCGATCAACGTGCCCCCGGACCGTAACCAACTGACGAGCTTCTTGCGCACGCGATCGTTGAGAACGGCGCCGAGACTCGATGAGCCCCACGCATTCGGCAGCACGAGCACGTTGTATCGGCGGAGATCGATGCGTCCGAGCGCCTGTAAGTTGATCGGAGACACGCGCAAACCCACGCGGTCGTCGAGCAGTTGCCAGGTTGAACCGAACGAAGTCGTCGAGATCGGCCACTGCGAGGCGATGGCGATGCGGGGTTCATCCAGGAGTACAAACCGTCCGCCGCCGAGATCGGGCCCCGAATCACTGAGCGCCGTATCGACTCGCCGGACGTGAAGATCCGCATCTGCAAGCGCGCCCTCGAGCAAGTCAGGGAGATTGTCGGGATTCTCGTGACCGCGCAGCAGGATCGCACCGGGCTCGTACTGAACACCGGCGATGGCGAAAGGCTTGACGGCCAGGCGGAGCTTGCAATCGTTATCCAGTAGTCGCACGACGGCGCGATAAATGTCGCTGCTGTGCCCGTCGATCAGGTAACCATAGACCGGCTTGGGCCTTACGATTGCCGGCGCCGGACTCCCCGGAGAGTCATCGGCGGTGAACTCGCCGATCGATTCCGCCCAGTAGGCGTCGAGCCCGTATGCCATCGGCAGGTTCCACGCGGTTATGTCGTAGACGCGTGTTCCGCGATGGTTCTCGAGGTCCTTTCGCTCTTCCAGAAGGAAGGCATCGGACATGTGCGGATCGAACCCCAGGGCGGCGTTCAACAATCTGCGATGCGGCTGGGCCGCCCGGACCACGAGCGTGCCGGCCGGTAGTTCCACGGCATCGGATCGGTCGCCCCATATGTCGACGGCGTTCCTGGCCGTGATCGGCTCGGAAGTGCGACTGCTCTCGATTCCATTATGACCGAGCAGTTCCACAAAGCGGGTGTACGTCGCGTCGCCACTGCCCAGGTGGGTCTCACTCGATCGCGGCGGCAGAAGCAACACCTCGCGATCCGACCCCGGCCTGGCGGACACCGCCCACCGCCTGTCGGCGTGATAATCGGTCAGAACGGCCTTGCGGTTCGCCCGGAGGCTCTCGAGGTTGGCCATACTGCTGACGAACTGGTGATGGACGGCCTCTCGATAGGTGAGCACCTGGCCGGCGGGCTGCTTGACGGCCGCGGCGTTGACTCCGGCCTGCTCATACAGAATTCCGATTGCACCCAGCAGGTTCGCAAATGCGTTCGTGTAGCCCGGATACCATTCCTCGTACCACTCTCCGGTGTAGTAGCTCCAGCCGTGGGCGTCGAAAGCTTTGGCCTGGTCGGCGGAAAACAGTCGTCGCCACTGGAGGTTGTCTTCGGACAGGTCGACGTTGTACGGCTCGCGCGGCGGATCGAACAGGTAGGTGTCCAGCGAACCCATCTCGTGCGAGTCGACGAGCATATGCGGGTTCCATTCGAGGATCGCGGCGGCCCGGCCGCGCGTCTCCGGATGAACCTGCATGAGCCAGTCGCGGTTGAGGTCGAAAAGGTAGTGGTTACCCCGCCCGGCTGACCATAGGCCCCGATGCTGCATCGCCTGGTAGTCGGTGTTGATCACCTTGCCGGAAAGATGCTGTAGCTGTGAGAGAAACCGCTCGCGTCCGTCAGGGTTCATCAACGGGTCGATGTTGATTACCAACTCCTCGCGCATTCGCTGCGTCGCGTCGTCCGTTCCAGCGGCGAGGGTGTACGCGAGTTGCACGGCTGCATCCGTGCTCGAGAGCTCATCGCCGTGAATCGAATAGGCCATCCAGGCGATGCCCGGCGTCGACTCGATGATTCGCTCGGCGTCGGATGGATCGGTGATTAGCCGAGGATCGGCGAGCTTCGCATTGGCCGCCTTGATGTCGTCGAGGCGAGCGTGGTTCGCCTCGCTGGTGATGGTGAGATAGTAAAGCGTTCGGTCCTCGTGCGACTTTGCGTAAGGTGTCATGGTGACCCGCGGCGAGGCGTCTGCAAGGGTGGTTAAGTACCGAATTAGCGGATCGTATCGAACGGCGCCGTCACCGGTCACGTGGCCTATGATCGACACGGGAGTGGGGACGGTCGGGTCGAGCGTTGCGGGATCGACAAACGGTTTCTCGCGGGCATCCTGCCACGGGCCGAGCGGATCGGCTGCGTTGGCGGTCGGACCGACCGGGCCGGTAACGCAGCCGGCGAGCAGGATCGCAATCGAGCTGATCATGCGTTTGGCGCAGGCGCACGAGCCGTCAGCTTGCGCAGTGTTTCGAAGGATCAACAGCAACTCCTTTTCCGAAAAAGAACGTGAAGCGTCACCAGGCCGGACGCGGCTCGTCTTCGGCGTGCCGCCGGTCCCTGGGATATTCGCATCGGAACATATACGATCTGTCGGCGACCGGCCAGCGGCGGACCGTGGAATGCGAAACAGCAGGCACCGAACGGCGAAAGCTGAGTTCCGCCCGTGTGTTGCTCCCTCGTCGCAGGCTGGCAACAATGGTGTCATGGGTCGGAAGGCGACAGACCGCGAATCGACACCCGCACCGCAGGGAACCGTTTCGGACAACGGTGGTGCTTCCTCGCCGTCGCGGTTTGAATCACGGCACGAGATCGGGTCGATTCGTTCCTACCGCTGGGGCATCGTCGCGCTTGTTGCGGCTGGGGTGTTCTGGAGCCTCAGCGGCGCACTGATCAAGCTGATCAACCAAGAGGGGACAGGCCCGCACGGCGTCACGATCGCGTTCTATCGATCCTTGTTTGCGGGCCTGTGCATCCTTCCCCTCGCCCGCGGCAGGTTCCACACCTTGAGAAGCGTGCGAGAGCCCGGGTCACACGGTCGTCGATCCGCTCGCGGGGCGCTGAGGCCCGAGGCGATCACCTGCATGGTGTTCTTCACGCTAATGACCGTTTCATTCGTCGTGGCGAACACGATGACCCAGGCGGCCAACGCAATT
Organism: uncultured bacterium; assembly: GCA_965371825.1. Classification (GTDB taxonomy): domain Bacteria; phylum Planctomycetota; class Phycisphaerae; order UBA1845; family UBA1845; genus JAJRUK01. The sequence goes on along the minus strand of CBDUZY010000097.1, from coordinate 4,262 downwards.
ATCCTGCAATACACGAGCACGTTCTGGATCTTCGCTCTGTCGCCGTGGGTGCTCCGCGAGAAGCCGAAGGCGGGCGATTTGTGGATCCTCGGCCTGGCGATGATCGGGATCGCCATCATCTTCGGCGGTAACGCCTCGGCGAGCCTTCTCGGCTTGGCGTTCGCCCTCGGTTCGGGACTGTTCTTCGGTATACTGACGTTGATGATCCGGCGGCTTCGTGATTGCGATTCGGCCGCGGTGACGGTGTTCAACAACTTGGGATCCGCAATCCTGCTGCTTCCCGCCGCCTGGCTCATCGGCGAATTGACCTTGTCGACTCGGGGGTGGGTGCTGATCATCACGCTGGGCGTGGTCCAGTTCGGCCTTCCGTACTACTTGTATACGTTGGCGTTGAAGCGTGTGCCCGCCTACCAGGCCGCTCTGATAACGATGGTCGAGCCGGTCCTCGTTCCCATATGGACCTACCTGGCCGTCAGAGAGGCCGTGCCCTTGACCACGGTGGTCGGCGGTGGTGTCATCCTCGTTGCCCTCACAGTGTTCATTCTGAGGGCGAGACACGGGGGAGCGACGCCTAACGGCGGAGCATGAATCCCACACTGGAAGCTGTGTGCTGTTCAGAGGAGATGCGCTATTGAAATCAAAGGTAGTTGTGCTCGGTTGTGGACTGGTCGGTTCGACGATGGCGCGGGAGATGGCCCTCGGCGGCGACTTCGACGTGACCGTCGTCGACTTCTCGCCCGATAATCTCGCCAAACTGACGGGAATCTCGGGCCTGACGGCCGTCCAGCAGGATCTGAGCGATGTGGGCCGGGTTCAAGCGCTCGTCGCCGACTTTGACGTCGTGCTCGGGGCCCTGCCCAGCCGGATCGCCTTCGCGGCCCTCGAAGCCGTGATCCGCGCGGGAAAACCCTATTGCGACATCTCCTTCATGCCCCAAGACCCGATGGTCCTCGACGGTTTGGCGAAAAAGCACGGCACGACCGCCGTCGTCGATTGCGGCGTCTCACCCGGGCTATCCGCCATGATGGTCGGATACGTTCACTCGCAGCTTGACCGGACCGACAGCGCTGAGATCTACGTCGGCGGTCTGCCCAAGGTCCGGCGCTGGCCCTTCGAGTACAAGGCCCCCTTCGCCCCGCCGGATATCATCGAGATCTACACCCGGCCCGCACGGCTGGTCGAGAACGGTCGCGTCGTGATCAAGCCCGCACTTTCCGAGCCCGAACTCCTCGACTTTCCAGGCGTGGGCACGCTGGAGGCGTTCAACACGGACGGCCTGCGAACGCTGCTTGTGACCGTCGACATTCCGAACATGAAGGAAAAGACGCTACGCTATCCCGGCCACATCGAGCTGATGCGCGTCTTCCGCGAGACCGGGATGTTCGACGAGACCCCGATCGACATCGACGGGCAGAGCGTCAAGCCGCTCGACGTAACCTCACGCCTACTGTTCCCGCGATGGAAGCTCGACGAGGAGGAGGAGGAGTTCACCGTCATGCGCGTGGTCGTGGAAGGCGCGAAGGGCGGCAAGAACCTGCGCTACACGTACGATCTGTTCGACGAGTACAACCACGATCGCGGCGAGACCTCGATGGCCCGCACGACCGGATTTCCCTGCGTGATCGTCGCCCGAATGCTGGCTGCGGGCCGGGTCAACGAGCCCGGCGTGCTCCCGCCTGAGGTGCTGGTCCGTCAAGACGGCACCTTCGACCACGTAATCGCCGAGCTCGCCCGCCGTGGCGTGGACGTGAAGGCGAGCGTTGAAGAGCTTGATTAACACGAGCTGCGATTCGGTCTGCCTGGACGATACGATGACCACTTCGCGTTCGATCAAACGCGCGGGGCCCGCCTCCCGCCGAACGATAACGCACCTAACTTGACCTTCTTAGCCTCTACCTATTCAATGACGCCTGACTAAGACGCATGGAGCGAGCACATGGCAGATCGCGGCGATCCAAACAAAGCGGACGAGTTCCCGCTGACCGCCGATCACCGAATGCTTCTCCAGATGCGCGATACGCTTTACGAAGGCAGCTGGGAGGACTTCCTTTGCGACCTTCGAGCCCGGGCCCAGTCTAGGCCGCACGTCTACGACATCACGCCGCCCTCCCCCGACATGAAGGAGACGATCGCGAACCACATCGCCATGATCGAGCAGATGAGGGAGTGGGAGCTTCAACGCGGCTGCACGCTCCGGGCCGAGGATCACGGTCAGACGAGGACTAAAGGAGAAGGGAACGAAGGGAATTAGGGCGGAGGAGTGAAGGGGCAGAGGCGTGCAGGGATGAGGTGGGGGCCGGAGGGCGGCATCCGGGCGTCGTTTGACGAAATCACGCGTTTCGTGTTGAATACGCTGGGGAATTCGGTCACGGGCCTATCGGCGTAACAGCCGCCGCGGCGAACGATGTGAACCGAGCGACCGCGTTGAGACGGACTCGCCCCTTTACTCACCAGGGAGCCTAAACCAATGGTGACCACGATTGTCGTATCGTTTCTGGCCGCCGCGACGGTAGGAGCTGCGAAGCCCGCCGCGGACGCACCGCTGCTGAGTGAAGATCAGCTCCAGCAAGCGGGTTTTCGCAAGTTCTGGGAGGCTAACCTGCCGCTCATCAAGGGCGATGCACTCGAGGAGGGCTACCTCGTCGACGAGGCCTTGTACGTCACGACCGTGGAAGGGAGCGTCTACGCCCTGAAGGCGGATGTCGGCCTGCTTCGCTGGGGAGCCGGTACCACCAAGCGCGATTACAAGATCTTTCCACCGACACACGTCCAAACGGCCGATGGGGCCGGTCCGGTCGTCATCCCCACCACGACGGAGATCTTTGTTTTCGACCGCTTCTTGGGCGAGGTGATCCAACGTTTTACACCCGAGTTCGCAACGGGCAGTGCAGCCGTCGCTTACGACCACCGGATGTTCATAGGCAGCGCGGGCGATCGCTTCTACTCGTTGATCTTCAATCACCCCCGCCTGGACAAGCCGTTCAAGCGGTGGGAAGTCCAGGTCGGTGGGCCGGTGACAGCCGCACCGGTTCTTTATGGTCGCGGCAACCTCCTGTTCGCCTCGCAGACTGGTACGGTCTACTCGTGCCGCGCCGCGGACAAGGCCCTCAACTGGTCCTACCGCACCGGTGGCCCGATCTTCGGCGACCCCGCGGTGGACGCCGGCGGCGTGTACGTCGCGAGCAGCGATCGTTCACTCTACAAGCTGCACTCGGGCATCGGCCGAGTCATGTGGCGGGCACGGTTCCCACGCCCGCTTCTGGACGGGCCGGTTGTCGTCGCCGAGACGGTGTATCAGCATTGTCCCGATCATGGACTGACGGCACTCGACGCCGCAACGGGGGCCGAGAAATGGCGCCACGCCGAGGGGCGGCTCCTTGCAGCCCACAGCGCCGCGGGTGACGTCGTCTTCACAACCGACCGTCGGATCGACGTCGTCGACCACGAGACGGGCGAAGTCTTCGCGGTGATCGACGCACAGAACGTCATAACGCCCGTCGTGAACACGCTTGACGACGCCGTCTTTCTTCTGGGCACTAACGGGCGCGTTGTCTGCCTCCGGCTGGACGAGGTTCCGTATCTGCGGCGTCAGCAGGTAAACGCAGCCCGACGCCGTCTTAACCTGCCGCCCGCCGATGAGGCTGCCGTCAGAGATCGCCCCGAGCAGAACGCCGGAAAACCGTCGGACTCAACCAGCGATCCACTTCGTAGCCGCCGGGATAAGAAGCCCTAGCACGCTGCCGAATCCCTGAGCCGCAGGCGGAATGAAATCCCGACTTGTCGGGAGCCTGCGCGAACTCCCGAATCCGTGAGCCGTGGGCAGCCATGTTTGCCCACGCCACCCGTCACAGTACGATACTCCCATGGCCGAGCACAAGATCAAACGAGCACTCATCAGCGTCTATGACAAGACCGGAATCGTCGACTTCGCCCGGGCGCTGGTCAACGAATTCGGCGTCGAGATCATCTCCACCGGCGGAACCGCCTCGTTGCTGAAGGACAGCGGCGTCCCCGTGACACTCGTCGAGGAAGTGACCGGTTTCCCGGAGATGATGGACGGGCGGGTCAAGACGCTGCACCCGAGGATTCACGCCGGCATCCTCGCGGATCGCGACAACCCCGAACACATGCGCCAGCTCGAAGAGCAGGGGATCAAACCGATAGACATGGTGGTCGTGAACCTCTATCCGTTCGAGGAGACCGTGGCTGATCCGAACTGCACGTTCGAGCAGGCCATCGAGATGATCGACATCGGCGGTCCC
>CBDUZY010000096.1:0-8025 GCA_965371825.1 uncultured bacterium | reverse complement strand
ACCGCGCGTGATCGCATCATTGCCGAAGCGGTCGCGGATTTCATCCACTGTACGATCGAGCTGTCTTCCAGATCTCTTCGGCTCGTTGAACAAGTCGAGTTGCCGCCCCTCTCCCGTGACGAAATGCGCAACACCCACGCCAATCAGGCGGACGGGGCGCCCGCGGGTCTTGCGTTGAACATCCCACTTGGAGAACAGTGCAGACGCCGATTGCCAGATCGTGTCGGTTTCATCCGTGGGCACGTCGAGCGTTGTCCTGCGGGTGAATGTCGTGAAGTCACCCGTGCGCACTTTGATCGCAATCGTTCTGGCCAGGTGATCATGGCGTCGAAGCCGCCGGGCGACCTGGTCGGTCAGGTTCAGGAGAACGGATCGCAAGTGGTCGCGGTCCGTAACGTCTACGGGAAAGGTGACCTCGTGGCTTAAGCTCTTGGCCTCGCGCTCGCAGACGACCTTGCGGTCGTCAATGCCCCGAACGAGCTGATGGAAGTGATCACCCGCCTCCCCGAATCGCTCGCGAAGTTCGGCTTGCGGAAACCAGCGAAGGTCGCCGAAGGTCCCGACGCCAAGGGCTTCAAGCTTGGGCAGGGTCGCCTTGCCCACACCCCAGAGACGCGAGATGGGGAGCGGGTCGAGGAACTCCTGAATCCGATCCGGGTCCACAACGACCAAACCGTCGGGTTTTTCCACGTCACTGGCGAGCTTGGCCAGGAACTTGTTTGGAGCGAGGCCTACCGAGGCCGTCAGGTTCGTCCGCTCGCGGACCCTGCGCTTGAGCTCGCGGGCAAGCTGCTTGGGCGGACCGAGGAGCCTCGTCGAGCCCGTGACGTCGAGAAACGCTTCATCGATCGAGATCGGCTCGACGAGCGGCGTGAACTCCTCCAAGGCGGCGAGCACCTGCTGCGACACCTCGCTGTATCTGCTCATGCGCGGTCGAACGATGATCGCGTGCGGGCAGAGGCGGATCGCCTCGGCCATCGGCAGGGCGCTGTGACAGCCGTATGGACGAGCTTCGTAGCTGGCGGTCGAGACCACGCCGCGCCCTTTCGGATCACCGCCGACGAGGACCGGCTTGCCGCGCAGTTCAGGTCGGTCGAGCTGCTCGACAGCCGCGAAGAAGGCGTCCATGTCGAGGTGAATGATTTGGCGCGCCGTGGTCGTCATCGTGATGCTACGACAATGCAGGATCCGTGCCGTGACCGCACCGGCAGCGCCGCCCCGATGTGCGAGTCCGCCGTGTGCAGGATTCGCAGGTTCCCGTCCATGCCGGGAATCTACCCGATTCACTCGGCCGAGGGAAGAGAAATGTTAGGGATTTGTTAAACATGGATGTGGAGCGTTTTAGCTGTGGTGGAAGGCGCCATACAACGGTGCGGGCCGTTCTGGCTCCGCGGCGATCATCGGCAATCGTCGACGGTTGACCGGTCAGGAACACACCGCCGGTGTAGGTCTCCATCGGGCAGGGTTTCAACTTGTCCGTGCGAGACGTAGAATCCGGCACATAGGACGGATTCACGCGGGTTTACGTTCGTTAAGCCAAAGGATGAACCTGTGCGCATCGATGATGGTATTCTGAACTGTTCGTTTCACTTGTATAAGGACGAAGCTGAAGCTGAAGAAAGCAAAGCACGGGGTGGCAGCGGCTTCTTCGTCGGCGTCCCGATCGAGAGTTCGCCCGAACGATTTCGGGTCTACCCGGTTACCTGTCGTCACATCATCGAGCAGGGATTCTGTACGGCGCGCGTCAACCTCCGGGCGGGCGGGACCAAGGTGGTCCTGTCGGACCAGGACAGATGGTATTGTTCGCCGAATAACGACGTCGCGGTCGGTAAGATTCCTCTACTTGACGAATACCAAATCAAAGTTGTACCTATAGACCTATTTGCCACGAGGGAATGGATCGAAAAAGAGAGAATCGGGGTTGGCGACGGAGTCTATGTCGTCGGGCGACTGCTCGACAACGAGTACGAAGAGCAAAACACTCCCGTCGCCCGGTTCGGGCGCTTGGCTAGGACTGGTACCGTAATGCACCCGAACCCGTGCCTCAAGAAGGCAGTTGAGACCTTCTTCTGCGAAGTCAAGTCAGTGGGCGGTTTCAGCGGTTCGCCGGTTTTTGTTGAAATCTCCGCTCTTGATGATAGAAACGGGAATGTCCACTTGGATGCGAGGCGGAAGGGCCCGCGTCTACTTGGCGTGGATTGGGGCCACACGAAGAGGCGCGAGCCTGTGTATGAGTGGTCTCAAGATGCTGCTGGCGAGAAAGACGGAGACCGTTCGCTGGACGATTATCACGTCTACAGGAATAGCGGTGTTGCTTGCGTCGCACCAGCGTGGGAACTGCTAAGGATCCTTGAGGAACCTGAGTTCTTGAAGATCTGACAAGCTACCGATTTCTCCTGCGCACCGTGACCGTCGGCGCCACCCCCTACCGATTCGGGCTGCGGAGTTGTTCGGTGAGCACGCGGTGGAGCATGTCGCGCGAGGTCTTGTCCAGCGTGGATATGGCCTGCTCGAACTTCTCGACGCGCCGCTTCTCGGCGAGGAAGTTTCGGATGTCGGGCACCAGGCGGATCGCGTCTTTCAGCACCCCGCGGAGATCGACGATCGAATCGCGATCGATCATGTTGACGCGCTTTTCGAGATCGTCGATCAGGCGGTGCAGCTCGCGCACCCAGTCGCCGTAGTTGTTCTCGTTGGCGAGGTAGCCTTGGGCGTCCGAGACCAGGAACGCTTGTATCACTTCGTGATCGGTCGGGGTCAGGGCGTCACCCTTTTCGAGGCGGCGGATCGTGGCCCGGGCCTCGTTCCCCCACATCGACTGCTGGACCTCTCGGACGAAGGCCTCGACCTCGTTCAGATATCTCTCGAAGCCGGCGAAGTCGTCAACGGACTCGTTGGCCAGGGCATTCGTGGCCGCATCTCGGAGGTTGTGGATCGTCTCGGACAGTTGGTCGGTTCCGGCTGTCGTCATCGGCTTGCTCCTGGCGAATAGTCCTTCGTCCAATAACCCAGAGAGGCTGGCTTACGCGCGAGGCGGGTCTGCCGGACTCCCGATCGGACCATCGACCGGTCGCGGAGCCGGGTTGAACAAATCCGAGTACCGCCGGAGTGCGCCCTGTTCCCCACACTCGGGGGACGGCGCGACGGTCGTGCGAAGCGCTCGCGGCTGGTATGATCGGACCACTATGATCTACTTAGACTACAACGCGTCGACGCCGGTCGACGAGGATGTTCGTGAGGCGATGCTGCCATACCTAGGGCAGATCTTTGGAAACCCGACGAGTTCACACGGCGTCGGGCAGTCCCTCCGCGAGGCGGTGGAGAAAGCCCGCGGGCAGGTCGCCTCGCTTCTCGGGGCCAAGCCTGACGAGATCCTCTTTACCTCCGGCGGCACCGAATCGAACAACCACGTGATCAAGGGCATCGCCTACGCCCTGCGAGATCGGGGTAAGCACATCATTACCTCGGCGGTCGAGCACCCGGCTGTGCTGAGCCCGTGCCGGTTCCTCGAGAAACTCGGCTATGAGGTAACGTACGTGGGCGTCGACTCGACCGGTTGGGTCAGTCCGCAGGACGTGGCCGGTGCGGTCCGGTCGACCACGATTCTCATCTCCATCATGCACGCCAACAACGAGGTCGGCACGATCCAGAACATCGCCGAGATTGCGGCGATCGCTCGCGAGGGCGGAGTGCTGATGCACACCGACGCGGCCCAATCGTGCGGCAAGATCGACACACGCGTCGACAAGCTCGGCGTGGACTTCCTTTCGATCGCCGGACACAAGGTCTACGCGCCTCAGGGAATCGGGGCGTTGTACATTCGCGAAGGTGTCGAGCTGGAGCCGCTGCACCACGGCGCCGGGCACCAACGGGGACGTCGGGCGGGGACGGAACCGGTGGCGGCGATCGTCGGTCTGGGCAAGGCCGCCGAGCTCGCGTCGCGGCACGATGACGAGGTGCGGCTAACCGCTCTACGTGATCGTCTGCACGAGGGGCTCAGACGGGCGGCCGGTGACGACGTCGTTTTGCTGGGCCATCCGACGGAGCGGTTGCCCAGCACGCTCTGTGTCGGCTTTCGCGGTCGGATTGGCGGCGAGGTTCTGGCTGCGTGTCCGGATATCTGCGCGAGCACGGGAGCCGCCTGTCACGCCGGCGAAGCGAAGCGCTCAGCCACGCTCGCCGCGATGGGCGTGCCCGAGGAGATCGCCTTCGGTGCCGTCCGCCTCAGCATCGGGCGGTTCACGACCGAGGCCGAAATCGATGAAGCCGTTGAACAGTTTACCGCGGCGCTGACGCACTCGATATAATCCAGGTCATGGCCACCGGATCGAAGAAAGTCATTTACGCCGCGCTCTTGGGCAACGCCGCCATTGCGGTGGCGAAGTTCGTCGCCTCCGCGATCACGGGTTCGAGCGCGATGCTCGCCGAGGCGATCCACTCGGTGGTCGACACGGGTAACCAACTGCTGCTGCTTTGGGGATTGAAGCAGGCGAGTCGACCGGCGGACGAGCAGTTCCCCCTCGGACACGGCAAGGAAGTGTATTTTTGGTCGTTCGTCGTCGCGATTCTCATCTTCGCGGTTGGAGCCGGTGTGTCGTTGTACGAGGGAGTCAAGCATCTTTTCGAGCCCCGGGCGATTGAAAACGCCGGCGTCAACTACGTCGTATTGGTCATTGCGATGGTCTTCGAGGGGGCGGCGTGGTGGTTCGCCTGGCGGAGTTTCAGGGCGTCAAAGGGGGATCGGGGTTTCATCGAGGCCATCCATCGCGGCAAGGACCCGACGGTGTTCGTGGTCCTCCTCGAGGATTCCGCCGCCCTGCTCGGGCTGACCGTTGCCCTTGTCGGCCTCGTTTGTGTGCAGATCACCGGGAGTCCGTACTTCGACGGCGCGGCGTCGGTGATAATCGCCCTCATACTCGGCACGGTTGCGTGCTGGCTGGCGTGGGAGACGAAGGGACTGCTGATCGGGGAGGCCGCCGACCCCGAGGTCCAGCGCCGCATTCGCATGATCCTCTCGGCGCACGCGGGAATCAGGCAGATTAACGAACTCATCACGATGCACATGGGGCCACAGAACATCCTGGTGAACCTGAGCGTCGATTTCGCGGACGATCTCTCGAGCAGCAACGTCGAGGCGGTGGCTACAGACCTCAACCGGCAGATCAAAGAGGCGATTCCGGACGTGCGGCGGGTGTTCATCGAGGCGGAGTCCTGGACTGCCCATAGCGGTCAAAAGCAGGGGGCCGAGCTACCTGTAGGCGATGAGACCGACACACCGCATTGAGCAGCCCTAGAACTGCCGCGCAAATACAATGGGAATCAATAACCTTTCTTGCCTGAACGACCGCGCACCTGTACAATTGCCATAGCGTCGTTACGGAGCGTATGGCACAGCCCGTTCACAGAGGGGGTTGAGGTGTTCACTCCAAGACTCATAGTCCCTATCGCCACCGCGGGCGTCGTTCTAGCCGCTTCATCGGCTGGAATGGGCGATTCCGCAGCCCGGCAGGCCCTGCCCGAGGAGTTCACCATCGTCGATCTGGGCACTCTCGGGGGCTGGACGGCCACGGCCCACGACATCAACGAAGCCGGGCAGGTGGTTGGCGCCGCGGACACGCCCAGCGGCTACCGTCACGCCTACCTCTGGGAAGACGGCGTCATGACCGATCTGGGCACGCTGGGGGCCATCTTGCAGAGCGACGCCCGGAGTATCAACAACCTAGGCCAGGTTGTGGGGACGGCCTCAAATACTGGCGGGATCGCCCGGTCGTTCTTCTGGGAAGATGGCGAAATGGAGGAGCTGGGTGACCCGGCGGTTGCCAAGAGCGCTTACGACATCAACGACGTTGGCCAGGTCGTGGGCGTGATGGCCGCCGTTGGCGGGAGTCATGCCTTTCTGTACGAGGGCGGCATCCTGACCGACCTCGGAACGCTGGGCGGGTTATACAGTGAAGCTTGGGGAATAAGCGAATTGGGGCAAGTCGTAGGCGTCGCATCCACAGGCGGCGGACCCGGTGGGGCCTTCCTTTGGGAGGACGGCGTGATGACCAACCTCGGTAACCTCGGCGCCGGGGGAAGCGAGGCGTTCGGCATCAACGACGTTGGCCAGGTCGTCGGCTGGGCTCAATACGACGCGGCGATCAAGTACTACTCCCCGTTCGTGTGGGAAGCGGGCGAGATGACTGACATCGGTGCGATAATCGGAGTGAATGGGGCTCGGGCGAGGGGGATCAATAACCAGGGGCATGTTGTGGGTGGGCCCTTCCTGTTCGACAGCGCGACGGAGGAGTGGTTGGACCTTCGCGAGACGATTCCGGCGGACAGCGGGTGGACGACAATCATCGCCGAGGCAATCAACGACAGCGACCAGATCGCGGGGTGGGGGTACCACGACGGTGTCGCCCGCGCCTTTCTGATGACACCGGTTCCACCGCAGGTTCCCACGCTATCGCCGTGGGGAACTCTCGTACTTGCGCTCGTACTTGCCGCTACGATTGGGATCGTAGCCCGGCGTCATGCGTAGTCGAACGGGTGGTGTCGCTGGTGTACAATTGGCGCAGCATCGTTGCGGAACGCATGCCGCAGTCCGTTTATGGAGGAGGGTGAGGTGTTCACGCCGAGATTCCGAATCCTTGCAGCGGTGGCCGTCGTGCTCGGAGCGGTCCCTGACCCGGGGGCGGGCGATTCCAGCGCCCGGCAGACGGCGCCGGTCCAGTACACGATCGTCGACGTGGGCACGCTGGGCGGGCTCTCAAGCGTTGCGCTCGCCGTCAACGAGCACGGTCAGGTCGTCGGCAGCGCGGACACGCCCAGTGGCTACCGCCACGCCTACCTCTGGGAGGACGGCGTCATGACCGATCTCGGGACCTTGGGCGTACCGAATGCCTTCAGCGAGGCATGGAGCATCAACAACCTGGGTCAGATCGTCGGGAACCTTGGCGGAGGCGGCGGTTTGGGAGCCGCGTTCTTCTGGGAGGACGGCGTTATGGTCGAACTCGGCGACCCCGCCATGCCCAAGAATGCCTACGGGATCAACGACGCAGGGCAGGTCGTCGGAGCGGCGATCATCCCCCCTCCCGTTTCAGCCCAGCACGCCTTCTTGTGGGAGAACGGCGTCCTGACCGATCTGGGGACGCTGGGTGGAACGACAAGCATCGCCTGGGACATCAATGAAACGGGGGTTGCCGCTGGGAGTTCGTTCACGGGGGCCGGAGAGCATGCTGTCATCTGGATCGATGGCGCGATAGACGATCTTGGAACGCTGGGGGGGACCAACTCAGAAGCCTTAGGCATCAACGATCTCGGCCATGTCGTGGGTGAGTCCCAGCATTCGGCGGATGACAAGTTCTACCAAGCCTTCCTCTGGGAGGAGGGAATGATGGTCAACATCGGCTCCCCGGCTGGGTTCACGAGTAGTGAAGCCAGGGCGATCAACAACGCCGGTCAGATCGTCGGCGGACCCTCCTTTCTTTACGACCCCACCGCAGGGATGCACGATCTGCACGACCTCATCCCTGAGGGGAGCAGTTGGAGCAGCCTCAGCGCGCGGGACATCAACGACACGGGTCAGATCGTCGGCGATGGCACGATCGACGGACGGCGCCACGCCTTCATCATGAATCCGTTGCCTGCGCCGGTCCCGGCGTCTTCCCCCGGTCTAATGCTGCTGTCGTGGATCGGTTTGGCCGTTACCGCTGCCGTCATGATGGTTAGACGCAGGAGTACACGCGACAGTAGTCCGGCCGTATGAGACATCCGACGAGCCAACCGCGCTGGAAGGTCCGGACCGGGCTGAGGGTCCGAAAACCAGGCGCAACGCGCCGCAGGACGTTCTTGGTTTTTGCGACAGATTGATCTTGCATCTCCGTCGGCCTGTCGCTATACTGACAGCGTTGTGATGAATACTTTGTTATCAGTCCGGAATTGGTGGTGGTACGCGGCTTCGAGCAGGCCTCCTGCCAGGTGAGGGGATTACCCCTGTAAAGTGTTTCCGGAGGCCCGCCGATTTGGCGGGTTTTTTTGTGG
>CBDUZY010000095.1:0-8056 GCA_965371825.1 uncultured bacterium | reverse complement strand
GATTCGACTACGACCTGTTCTGGGCCGACTCGCTCGCTCGGGCAGTCGTAGCCCGTCACGTCGCAACCCGAGTTAAAGCGTTTGCCCCCGACGAGACTTTCACGTGCGGACTCCTGTGCCAGGTCGGACGCCTCGCCCTTGCCTGCGTGTTTCCGGACCGATACGCGAATGTCCTTACGGTCATAGCCTCCGAGAATTCGACTGAGCTGGCCGAGATCGAACGGGAACTGTTCGGTCTCGATCACGCCGAGCTCGCCGCGGGGATGATGGGCGATTGGCATATGCCAGCGATATTCCAATCCGCAGTGCGGGCCCAGCTCGCACCGAACGCGAGCGACTTGTCGCCCGATTCGAGAGAGCACCTGATGGCGCGGATTCTTCACTTCGGCGGCTCGGTGTCGCTGATTCTGACGCGACCGACGGTTTGCCGCGAGACGTTCTCGGACGTTCTGCTCGAAGCCAACAGGCTCGGTATTGCTCCTGACGTCTACCACGACGCCTTCGACGCCCTCAGCCGCGAGTGGCGTGACGCGGGTGCGATCCTGACCGTGCGCACCCGCCACGTTCCGCCGCTGGGCGAGATGTACGCTCAAGCCCGTAGTCGGCGAACCGCGCTGGAAGCCGGCAGTAGGGAACCGGTGGTCACAATGGACTCGAACGGAGGCAGGGATGCTCGAGACTGACCCCACACGAGTACTGGCCGTCGACGATGACCCGATGGCGCTTGCCCTTCTGAGCAAGCACCTCGAGGACGCCGGATACCGAGTAGTAACAGCCCGCAACGGCACCGAAGCCTTCCGAATCATGCTCGAGGACGGCCCGCCGATCGTCATCACCGATTGGATGATGCCGGAAATGGACGGACTCGATCTGTGCCGCGCCATCCGAGGTCACGAGGCGATCCCGTTTGCATATGTCATTATCGTAAGTGCCCATGAAACAACGGAGGACGCGATAGTCGAGGCCTTCGACGCGGGTGTCGACGACTATCTCACCAAACCACTCAAAAAACGGGAACTCCTGGCCCGTCTTCGGGGTGGACGGCGGATTTTCACCCTGCAGCAGGAGCTGCAACGTCGGACAACGGAGGTTCACCGCGCCAACGCCGAGATGGCAATAGCCAACGAGAAACTCGGCAAGGCCAATGAGCAACTCAACCGCCTGGCGACCACGGACGAACTGACCGGGCTGTTCAATCGGCGCGAGGCGATGGCGAGACTCAAAGATCTATGGTCCGCTGTCGAACGACGGGGCGCACCGCTCTCCTGCATCCTGATGGACATTGACCGATTCAAGATCTTCAACGACACGCACGGCCACGGCGTGGGCGACATCGTCCTGAAGGAAACGGCCGCCGCCATGAGCGTCACAACGCGCAGCCACGAGTGGGTGTGCCGGATCGGCGGGGAGGAGTTCCTGGTCGTTTGTCCTGACTCCGCGCGGGATCAGGCCGTGGTTGCGGCGGAACGCCTGAGGAAAGCGGTGGAGGCCCACACGGTCAGGACCGATGATCTCGAACTCGGCGTCACGATCAGTGCGGGCGTCGCGGAAAGAACCCCCGCAATGACCCGGCCGGACGATCTTCTGCGGGCCGCGGACGACGCCTTGTACGATGCGAAAAGAAGGGGTCGAAACCGGGTATGCCTTGCGGGCAAAAACAAACTCGCCGAGGCAACCGATACACCGCCCGAGTCCGCCCCTCTACTGCACCACTGATCTCGCCTGTGGTCGATACCGGACCCCGCTTCGACCAGAACTCCGACGCGGAAAGCCGACTTATCGGAACGAGCCTTCCTTTCGCCCGCGCGACGGACTGACAATCCGTTGAAGAAGCAGATAGCACAGGTGTTCCATCCTGTCGAGCGGCTCTTCGGATTCCGAGATGACCGACTGGAAAGTCGGTCCCGCATCCGGATGGAGTTCTTCAACGTATTGCCGATCATGGATGTGACCGCCACTTGCCGTGCCGCCGGGCGATCGTTACACTCCCCGCCGCCGAACCGCCGCGCCGCCGGCCGGCTTTAAGACCTTTGGTGGAGCCCGACCACGTTGACGACAACAAGCACGTACACAACTCGACCGCCGTACCTCACTCGCCGCGCAATTGGCAGCCTCCTCGTCGCCACCACGATACTCCTGCAGGCAATGTGCGGCTGTGCCATTTCCATTCCTAGATGGGGAGGTCCCGGATGGGTGGCGGATTATGAGTCAGCCGAAAAGAAAACTCGCCAAACCGGAGCAGAGCTACTGGTTTACTACAAGCGCGTCACCCCAGGGGTCGCCGATCCGATGCACGCGGCGCTAAAGGGTCCGAAGGTCAAACAGCTCACCGGCGGCCATGTGCGATGCGTGCTGTCTCCCTCGTACGAGCCGGACCGACGATACGTCGCCCAGTATGGGGTCGAGCGAGCTCCCGCGCTGATCGTTGTCCATCCGAACGGCACCTACCACGCACACGCGGGTGTGATGGGCGAGCCGCAGATCGTTGAGTTCTTGAACGATTCCACGGGATCCGGGAGCACACCGACGATCAATCCGCACATTCCCCGCAACCCGTCGTACTCGTGGCACGCATCGATCGAATCTGCTGCCGAGGAAGCGCAGCAGAGCGGCAAGTCGATCTTCATCGTGCTCGATCGGTGGCCGTCGCGCGACCGGGGACGATTGGAGGAGATGCTCAGCCGACGCGAGGTGTATTCCCGCCTGGCCGACATGGTTCACTGCCGGCCGGGATCGCTGCTGAAGTCCGCGAAGTCGTCCGCGACTCTGTTCGGCGCCGACAATCTTCCCGCACTGGTCATAGCACACCCCGACGGAGACTATCGTACTTTGGAACTTCCCATGAACTACGAAGCGATCGTGCGATTCGCCGACGAGGCACGGGAAGGTAGGCCGGGCAGTGGACCCGTTGATGCGCCTGATGAATTTGCCGCGCGGCGTCGGCGGTCCACCAAAGGATCCGGGGTATCGGCTGCCGGCCCCTGATTCCACCAATCAGAAATCGGCGCCGGGGAACTGGGACCGGATCCTCGACTGCTGCAATCACGAGTACGGCACGCATGAGACGGTTCCGTCGCAACTCGCCGGTTACGCGCGGAGTGTGCTCCGTTCTTGATTCGTAATCTCTGGTCAATAATGCCATGACTTGGCTCAACTGGCCCAACAGAATAACGATCACTCGCATAGCGCTAGTGCCTCCATTCGTAATCTGCCTGCTTTACATGAATACCGACTGGTTCGGGTGGCGGTACGTCGGCGTGGCACTTTTCATCGTGATGGCCATCAGTGACGCACTCGATGGGTTCCTCGCCAGACACCTCGGGGAGAGCACGCCTCTGGGCCGCTTCCTCGATCCTGTCGCCGACAAGCTCCTAACCACATGCGCGGTAATCTTGCTGGCAATCGACGCGACGTCCGTTCCGGGCTTTCGGCTGCCGGGCTGGGTGGCAGTCATTGCGATCGGAAAGGACGTCCTGACCGTGCTCGGCTTCGGTCTGGTCTATATCGCAACCGGCGAATACTTCGTGCGACCACGTTTTTGGGGTAAAGTCTGTACCCTGGTACAATTGATGATGGTTGGATATGTGCTGGTGGCCCCGGAATTGCCACTGGTTCTGCAGCGGATTGGGCCGCTGTTCTGGTGGCTGGCGAGCGGTCTCGCGGTCGTCGCCCTGATGGATTACGGGCGGATCGGTAATCGTTTCGTCGCCGGACGTCACGCGAAAGTTCAGGATTGACTAAAGAGATGAGTTCCCCACCGTTTTCTCCGATCGAGCAGGCATTTGAAGACCTGCGCGAGGGCAAGTTCATCATTCTGGCGGACGACGAGGACCGCGAGAACGAGGGCGACCTCGTGATCGCTGCTCAGAAGATCACGCCCGAGGCCGTAAACTTCATGCTGACGGTCGGACGCGGCGTGCTCTGCCTTCCAATGGATCGACGGCGCTGCGAAGAGCTGAACCTACCCTTGCAGGCGTCGCAGAACACGACGCACTTCGGTACGGCCTTCACCGTGACCGTAGACGCCCATAGCCGTTTCGGCGTGACCACCGGAGTATCCGCCACGGACCGAGCCCGCACTATCGAAGTTGCGTGCGCCCCGGATACGCGCCCCGCGGACTTGTGTCGACCGGGTCACATCAACCCGCTGATGGCGGTCGACGGCGGCGTGCTCGTCCGCGCCGGCCAGACGGAAGGATCAGTGGACCTCGCCCGCCTCGCCGGTCTCAAACCCATGGCCGTGATCATCGAGATAATGAACGAAGACGGCACGATGGCAAGGCTGCCCGACCTTACCAAGATCGCCGCAGCGCACGGCATTCGTATCTACACCGTCGCTGATATCATCGAGTATCGAATGCAGCGCGAGTCGCTCGTGACCCGCGGGGCGAGCACGAAGCTGCCAACGCCCTATGGCGAATTCACCGTGATCGCCTATCAGTCACCCGTGGACCACGAGCCGCACCTGGCCCTTACTTGCGGCGGCGTCGGCGAGCTTGATTCAAATGGTAAACCGATCGTCCATGATGAGCCGGTCCTGGTCCGCGTCGAATCCGAGTGCATGACCGGCCACGTTTTCAGCTCGCGGCGTTGCGACTGCGGCCAGCAACTGAACACAGCCATGCAGATGATCCAGAAAGAGGGCAAAGGGGCCCTCGTCTACCTGCGACAAGAAGGTCGCGGAATCGGACTGCACAACAAACTCAAGGCCTACAAACTCCAGGATGAAGGCTACGACACCGTCGAGGCCAACGAGATGCTCGGCCTGCCGGTCGATCGCCGAGACTACGGCGTCGGGGCGCACATCATCCGCGATCTCGGGTTACGCAGCTTGCGCATTCTCACCAACAACCCCAAGAAGGTGAGCCGCCTCGAGGTCTACGGAGTCACTATTGCCGAGCAACTACGGCTCGAAATCACCCCGAACAGCCACAACATCGCCTACCTCAGAACCAAGAGAGAGAAACTCGGCCACGATCTGAAAGAGGTCTGATCGCTTCGAGCCCTCACGGCGTTGGGCCTGTCCGCGGGGTGGCCCCCGCAGCCGGTAGTCGATTCCGAGACATCAATGCACGCCGTGAAGTCACTCATCTTGCCCGGGCCAGGCGCCGAATCTCGGCCTCTTGCGCGGCGCGGATTTCGCGGAACCGGGCGAGAGTTACCCATTCGACGTCGAATCGACCGTCTTCGAAGAAAATGACAGCCCGTCCATCCTGGCCGAGTGCCCTTACCATCGCGACGGTCCAGGCGACGATCACACGCCCGGCGCTCTTGCGCAGCAACCTGGCCTCATCGGCGGATAGCCATTCCATCGAAATCATCTTGGTCCCGGCTGGCTCAGCCTTAGCGGGCTCGAGATTCAACGGCAGGGTTCCGGTTTCGCCGGCGCGAGCTGCATACACCTCGGCGTGCCGCTCGGCCTGGAGTACCGCGTTGCGCTGGCGACGAACGTCCCCCAGCACACCAATGAAGGCCAATAGCGCCAGGGCGGCGACCACGAGAATGATCAACGACGTGAATCGCACGCGGTGACGGCGAATCGGCGGTGTCGTGGGAAGCGCATCGTCTGTCGCTACGTCTCGCATTCGTGATGCCGCCTCTAACGCGATGCGTCGGGAAGTTCGATTCTAGAGGACAAGGGGCCCGTGTCGGAACATTACTGTTCCAGGCCGGATCGGAGGATCACTCTTCGTCATCGAGGTCGATGGCTGTTTGGTCCGCACTCGAGGCCAGCGCTTCGAGCGCCGAAATCGGGTCCTCCTCCTCGTCCGAAATGTACACGTGCTTTGAGGTCCCCACGCGCGCCGCGCCGCCCTCTTTGGCTTTACCCGCGGGCGCTTTCGTCCTGATGTGCACGATCTTGTCGTCGGGCGGTTCGCCGTCAATCTGCAGGGTGAACACGACCGGCCCGACTACGATCTGATCGCCCGCCTCGAGCCCTTCCTCGGTGACTCGGCGATTATTGAGGAAGGTACCATTGGCGGCGCCGAGGTCCTTGAGAATCACACCGTCATCGCTGAGGACGATCTCCGCGTGGCGGCGCGAGACCGACGCCAGACGTACACGTATCGTGCAATCATCCTTCCGGCCGATTGTGGTTGCGCCGGGAACCAGCGGAAACTCTTTTCTGGAGCCGTCCGCACGAAACATGATCAGTTTTGTACCCATTTGTGCGAATCCACGTGTTAACGCTGGGTGCGCAGACCAAGCCCAAACACCAGGGCTACGGACACTCCCACCCAGGCTGCCGCCAACCCTCCTTCTTAAATATAACCGATTCCGAGGAATCCTTCAAATGGGCTCGGCGGAGACCTGTCACGCGCCGTCCGACAGCGAGCCGACCGGCGAGAACGCCGTTTCTCGCTCCCCAGAGGCGGTTTTCATCCCGGAGCCCGGTGCGGGATGCTCGACGACGCCAGGCCATTCGTTCCATTGGCGAGAGCTGTCGCTGGTAAGCTGGGGTGTGTCGGCGAGCCGCGACGACTGTGCAAGCCGCGTGCAAGTGAACGGTAGTAGGTTTCGTAGGCCTCCACGGTACGGGCGAGATCATATCGCCGAGCACGGGTCCCGGCGGATGTAGCCAGCCGCTTTCGCAGCAGGGGACGGTCGATAAGGGTCGTAAGTGCCCGAGCGACAGCCTCGACCGACCCCGGCTTGATGACCAGGCCGTCAACACCGTCGCGCACCATCGAGGCGTTGTCGCCCACATCCGTCACGACGACGGGAAGCTTCGCCGCCAGGGCTTCCAAGAGCGCGTTGCTCATCCCTTCCGATGCGCTGCTGCAAACGTACGCATCCATCGACCTCAGCAACTCCGCAACGTCTTCGCGCCATCCGGCGAAACGCACCCTGCCCACGGTCCCGTCCGAGCACACCCGCCGCGCGAGCGAATCGCGTAACGGTCCATCACCGACTATGAGAAGCGCAAGTCGAGCGCGGGTTGCCAAGACCCGGGCAAACGCCTCCAACAGGACGTCGTGCCGTTTCACCGGCGTCAGGGAACCGACAACTCCCACGACAAACGTACCCTGCCCCAATCGGAACTCCTCGCGTATCCGCCGCCGCACCTCTGCACCGCTGCCCACAACCGGATTCAGGCGGACTCCGTTGCGTAGCAGATCGATACGATCCAACGGAATGCTCAGCTCGGTGTGTAACTGCCGGACACCGGTCTCGAAAACGCTCGTGAATCTCGCTCCGGTCAGCAATCCCAGGCGCGCGCTCCGGCGATGACGCCTGCCGAAGGTCTTTGACGCCTCGAGTCCGTGATAGCCCAATACGACGCGTGCACGTCTGGCGAGGGCACCGGCCACGATCGCATCGTTCCAGCAACCCGTGCCGCGGGCGTGGAGCACCGAGGCGTTCCACCTGCGGGCGATGCGGGCCAACCTCATCCCCGACGACCAGGATCGGCCGGATGCACCTATGGCGCAACATGCAACGTCCTCGGGAAGTCGCTCGGACAGGCCGCCGGCGTCGCGGAGAGTGACGACTGCATGACGCAGCCCGGGACAACGAAGCTCACCTAGTAGCGAAACCAGGGATCGCTCCATACCTCCGCCGTCCAAGGTTCGCACTACGTGTAGAATCAGTGGACGATGGTCAGTAACCATACAGGGGTTCCGGATAGAACTCGTCACCGGGCAGGACGGCCCGCTCCTCCGCAAGCTCGGGCTCCTCCGCCTTCGCCCGGATCTCGGCGACTACCAACCTGTGCAGCGCCAACGGCAGCACCAACACCCACCAGAACGACTCACAGTAGAACCGCTGCGTCCCGAGAGACGTGATGAAATACGTGACCAACGACACGAGCATGCCGTACGCGATCAGCTTCGTCTCTAAAGGATCGTCGCTTTGATCCGCCAGCCTCGTGGTCCTATAAAGCATCACGACTGACCCGGCGACGAGCATCAGGAACACGATCCCTCCCTGTACCCCCAGCTCGACGAAACAGACAATCAGCGAGTTGTGAGTCGCGCGCTTGTAGTGCCGTGGATCGTACTTGCCTATCACCAGAGGGAAGTTGCCCACACCGATTCCCAGCGGGTGGTCGCGA
>CBDUZY010000094.1:0-8149 GCA_965371825.1 uncultured bacterium | reverse complement strand
TGCGTCTTGACAAGGGTCCGCGCTGTGTGTTCCACTCTCGCTATGTTCGCCGGATGGCGAACTTGGCTACGGGCTCAACCGCCTTGCGACGAAGTTTGAGGAGACCTTTCGCAATGTTCGATACAGGTAAGTTTCGCCGATTCGCGTTCCTGATGCTGATCCCGCTCGGACAACTCGTTTTCACGGGTCTGTCCTGCGTGCGGCCCGCGATGTCGCCGCCGGTCGCCAAGAGGATCCCCCACGCCCAGACGATCCACGGGCTGACGCGGATCGATGATTACGACTGGCTGCGGCATCGGTCCGACCCGGAAGTGATCGCATACCTCCAACTGGAGAACCGTTACACACAGGGCGTGATGAAACACACGGAGAAACTTCAGGAGCACCTGTACGAAGAACTCAAGGGGCGGATCAAGGAGACGGACCTGACGGTTCCCACCAAGGTCGATGACTATTACTACTACTCGCGAACCTTCGAGGGCAAGCAGTACGCGGTCCACTGTAGAAAGCACGGCCTCGACGCGCCCGAGGAGATACTCCTCGACGAGAACGAGCTGGCGATGGGGCACGACTACTTCCGCGTGGGTGTGTTCAGCACGAGCCCGGATCACAAGCTGCTGGCGTACTCGACCGACACGAACGGTTCGGAGACGTACACGCTGCGCTTCAAGAACCTGGAGACGGGCGAACTCCTCCCGGACGAGATTCCGGGTAGTTACTACTCGTTTGCATGGGCCGGCGATAATCGAACCGTTTTCTACACAACTCTGGACAGCGCCAAGCGGCCATTCAAGGTGTTTCGCCACGTGCTCGGCTCCGATCCTCGCAATGACGCGCTGGTATACCATGAGACGGACGAGATGTACCACGTGCGGATCGGCAAGACGCGTAGTCGGCGGTTTGTGCTGATAACGTCCGGAAGCCAGATCACCAGGGAGGTTCGGTATTTGGAGGCAGACCAACCGGAAAACGAGTTTATGGTCATACACCCACGTCAGCATGGCATGGAGTACAGCGTTGCTCACCACGGTGACTATTTCTATATCGTGACGAATGACGAAGCGACGAACTTCAAACTGATGCGTGCTCCCGTGGCTAATCCGGTGAAGGCGAACTGGACGGAGGTGATCGGGCACAGGCCCGCTGTGAGGATCGAGCGTGTGAGCGTGTTTGAGAATCACCTGGTCATTCACGAGCGGGAAGCCGGGCTCAAGCAGATGCGCGTGCGGGATCTGCGCGACGGATCGGAGCACTACGTCGAGTTTCCCGAGCCGGTCTACACCTACTGGCCGGGACCGAACAGGGAGTTCGATACGAGCGTCATTCGATTCAGTTACATGTCTCTGGTAACGCCACGGTCGGTGTTCGACTACAACATGGATACGCACGAGCGCGAGCTCAAGAAGCAACAGGAAGTGCTTGGCGGATACGATCCTTCGCAGTACCGATCGGAGCGAATCTTTGCTACGGCTGCGGATGGGGCGAAAGTGCCCGTTTCGATGGTCTACAAGGAGGGGATCGTACGCGACGGCCGCAGCCCAATGCTGTTGTACGGCTACGGTTCTTACGGGGCCAGCATGGATCCGTACTTCTCGTCAGTTCGCTTGAGCTTGATCGACAGGGGTTTCATCTACGCGATAGCCCATGTTCGCGGGGGCGCGGAGATGGGTCGGCCGTGGTACGAGAACGGCAAGCTTCTGAGCAAGAAGAATACGTTCACGGACTTCATTGCCTGCGCCGAGCACCTTATCGTCGAGAAGTACACTTCACCCGACCGCTTAGTCATACAAGGAGCGAGCGCCGGCGGTCTGCTCATGGGCGCGGTGGCGAACATGCGACCTGATCTGTTCAAGGTCGTGGTGGCCGAGGTTCCCTTCGTGGACGTGGTCAACACGATGCTCGATCGGACGATTCCGCTCACGGCCATCGAGTTCGAGGAATGGGGCGACCCCAGCGACAAGACCTTCTACGACTACATGATGACCTACTCGCCTTACGATAATGTGGATGCCAAGGCGTATCCCAACCTGCTCATCACCGCCGGTCTGAACGACCCGCGCGTCCAATACTGGGAGCCCGCGAAGTGGACGGCCAAGCTGCGGGCGCTCAAGGCCGATGACAACAGGTTACTTCTCAAGACGAACATGGGCGCCGGTCACGGAGGGGCGTCGGGTCGTTACGGCCGACTCAAGGAGCGGGCCTTCGTCTACGCGTTCATCTTGGACGTGCTTGGCATAGAGGGTTGAGCCCGGCTGGTGTTGCGAACGACGGCCGGCGGGGACGCCGGCCGCTACAAACGTAGGTGCCGCGGGACTACAAGCACCTTTCTGGAAACGGCACTAGGTAGTGGCGACTGCCACCGGATTCTCCTCCTCGGCGTGTTTGGCCCGGACCTCGTCGAACTTCGTGTCACATCGCAGAAAGGCCTCGACAAGAGCTGGATCAAAGTGCTTGCCCACCTCGGAGCGGATGATCTCGACGGCGGCTTCGTGCGACTTCGCCGCTTTGTAGCGGCGCCGGCTGGTAATTGCGTCGTAGGCGTCGACGAGGGCGATGATGCGGGCCGAAAGCGGAATCTCGTCCTTTTGGATTCTGCGCGGGTAGCCCGTCCCGTTGTAGCGTTCGTGGTGGCAGTGGGCGATATCGATGCACATTTGCAGGAGAGGGACCGGGTGCTTGGGATCGAGGGCTTGCGAGAGCACACGCCGACCGATGTCGGTGTGTGTCTTCATGATATTGTATTCTTCGTCCGTCAGCTTGCCGGGCTTGGTTAGAATGTCATCGGGTATGCCTACCTTGCCGATGTCGTGCATCGGCGTCGCCTGCACGAGCAGTTCGATGAAGTCGTCGCTGATGACCTCACCGTAAGGCCCATCGCGGCGAGCCTCGGACGCGAGGATACGGGCGAGTGTCGACACTCGCTTGAGGTGGAGCGTCGTTTCCTCATCACGGTATTCCGCCAAGCGCCCGACGGTCTCCAGGAGAACGCGGACCGACTGCTGCAACTGCTCTTGGCGAGTCACGTTGTCCAGGGCAATGGCCGTCGCGTCCGCGACGGATCGGATGCACTCGACCTCCTCCTCGGAAAACGCGGCAGCGTCTCGCTTCTCCGTTACGTTCAGGACGCCGAGGATCCCGTTCCGGACGTCTTGTGACGTGGAGGTGAGCGGCGTGCTGAGGAACGTGTCGCGTGTGTACTGTCGGCCCGTTGTGGCACTCGTTCCATAGGCCTTTGCTGCAAGAGTCTTGCCGGTCCGAAAGACCTGGCCGGTTATCCCCTCCGAGTTCTTGATGCGCAAGAGTTCGCCGACGGCCGGGTCGATTCCCACCGACCTTACGCACACGAGGCTCTCGTTCGTCGAGTCCGTCAGAAACAGGGAGATTCGCTTTGAGCCCGTGGTTTGTTCGACGCAGCGTACGAGCAGGTCGAGGATCTCGTCGCGTGAGTCGGCGTGGTTGAGATCCCGCATGAACTCGTACAGCGATTGCAGGCGCCTGGTCTTGGCATCCACTTCCGCACCGAGCTGCGTGTTCAATCGATCCAGGTCTTTGTGGGCGGTGGCGAGACGGTGAACGGTCCGCACCCTGGCGAGCAGCTCAGCCACGTCAAACGGTTTGAAAAGGTATTCTTGGGCACCCGCCTCGAGCCCGGCGACTACGTCTTCGGCGCGCGATCGAGCCGTGACCATTACGACTGGGATTTTCGCCGTTCGGACGTTCGCCTTGAGCTCCCGGGTGACGGCGACGCCGTCCATGTCCGGCAGCCCGATGTCCATGAGGATAAGTTCCGGGAGCCGCTGGTCGGCAATCTCGAGAGCCTTGCGACCGTCCGTCGCCTCGAGCACCTCGAACCCGGACGCCCGCAGGTGAGCCGTCAGAATGAAACGTAGCTCCGGTTCATCCTCGACGATGAGAATGGTGCCCAGGTGATCTTCTGCCATGTCGCGTACTCTCCGTTGCGTGCACCCCAGGCCCGCGCGTGCACCTCAATCCTCGATCTCTAAGCAATTCCATCGGCAGGTTCTGAAGCTCGCGGTACCTCGTGGGCACGTGAGAGGACCTTTGCCGGCGTGGTCCGAGAAACCCGTGTCGCCAGGGTCTGTGCCAGCCGAACGAAAGTATCAAGTTCGGCGGACGTCGCAGGGGCGTGTGTGACGATTCGAGCCGCCGGAGAGTGAGGCTTGACAACGGGTTGCGGCGGGTTAAGCTCCCAACCCGGAAAGTCCCCGTGGCACAATTGGATAGCGCGTCGGCCTCCGGAGCCGAAGGTTTCAGGTTCGAATCCTGACGGGGACGTTCGCTTTCTCCCGCTGAAATCACGTCTGGTGTTGTCGAAGACGGCGACTCTCGTCTGTGTGTTCTTTGTTGATTAGGCTCGGCTGTAATTGGGCTGGCCCTCGTTTGGCCCTTGCGTCGTCGCGGTCCCCACGAGTCAAAGAAGACGGCTAAGGCAACACGAGATCACCTAACCGCCGCCTTTGCCTTCATGCTCGTTTCTGGAGTGGCCCAGGTCCTGCGATCACACGGAGACCGGAGTAGCGGCGAACGTGGTTTGCTTCTGACCACGTGAGAAGCCTCATTCGGCTTCTCGGTCTTTTCCCGCTTGCGCGGTCCCAGGATTACCGGACCCGCGTATCTCCAAGACCGGGAAGAACAAGGAGCACGGCTCTGGACGACGCCCACGACAAAAAGAGCCGAGCCGATTGGCATGCTGACCTCCCGTATTGGAGACTATACGGATTGCACACCGGCCCGAGCCCGGGGTCCGCCGAGCCCCGCCGCATCGATCCGATGCCGGCCTCCACGTGGGGAGCCAGCCATTCGGGCCACGACCTGTCAGCTCGAGGGGGGAGAAAAATGAGGACCTATCGGATCGTAACGATTCTCGGTCCCTGCGCAGGTGCAGCTTTGTTCCTTGGTTGTAGCGCCGCGTTGCAGCCGGATGGGGGAACCACCTCAGGCAGTTCAATCGTGCAAGTCGAACACGATTTCAGCGGTGCCAAGGAACTTGCTGTTATCACGCGGGCGGTGACTTACGAATCAGGACAAATGCTCTTGGAAGGCGAAGTGCTGCCGGGATCGGAGGGTGGAGTCGCCCTTGTACTCAGCAGTGACGACCTGATCATCAAGGTCGACGATACGCTGGATTATGACGCTCGCTCCGCCAAGAGACCGTCTGAACGCCACGTCGAACTCACCTTCCGGGTGGGCCGGAGCCAACAGGAAGCATGCGATTCAGGCGTTCACTTTGGTCCTGTCGAGGTAACCGTGTCTGATGCCGGGGTGACCATCGTACAGGCATCACTCCCGCTGCATCCGGCCGCCGCCGCGATCGTGCGCAGCGGAAAGTTCGGCGCCTGCGCAGAGACATGGGGCGATTTCGACGGCTCCGCAAATCTCGGCAGGGTGAGGTTCGAGTTCACCAACAAGCAGTCGGAAGATGGCTTCGTCGAGATCTGCCATGTGCCGCCTGGGGACCCGGAAAATCGACATACGGTCACTATCGGTGCATCTGCGGTGGAACGACACCTGGCACACGGCGACTCCCTGGGACCATGTGAAAGCGCCGAGGATGACCCAGACAGCGACGGAGATGGCGTGACGGACCTCGTTGACGAGTGCCCCGACACGCCGTCCGATGTCGAGGTCTATCCAAACGGTTGTACGGTGATCGTCCTTGCCGCCGATGCCGGGCCCGATCGGGATGTCGTCGAGGGCGACGCGGTCTCCGTCTCCGCCACGGCGGAGCTGCTGCAAGGCGAGTACGACCCGGCAAACCTGGTATACGCGTGGGAACAGATCGCTGGCATGCCCGTACCGTACGAGAGCAACGGGCCCTTGCTCTCGGTCGACACATGGGGCGGTGAAGGCGTCGTGGTATTCCTGCTTACGGTGTCGACCGACGACGGTCTGGCGTCGAGCAGTGATGAGGTCGCCATCAACATTATGCCTGCACAGGTCGTGCAGGTTGCTGCCGGAAAGTGGCACAACGTCGCCATCTTTGAAAACGGACGTATGGCGCCGTGGGGCACCAATCGCTACGGTCAGCTCGGTGACGGCACCGTCGTGCATTCAATTTCGCACGTGGGTGCAGGTCCGACGGCCACCCTCTTTAGTCAGCAGGACGGCACAGCGTGGAGCGTTGGTGTTAACGCCCTGAGTGATTCCGCGACGCCCGTCGAGATCCTGGGTATTCCGGGCGTGGTCAACGTAGCCGCACAGAGCGCCGGTGGTCTTCTGCTGGGAAGCGACGCGACCGTCTGGGGCTTCGGGGATGCCCGAAATCTACATTGCGAGTTGGCGGGTGAGCCCTACGCAGACGCAGTTGGCGTGCTCGGCCCCCTTCAGATTCCTGGTCTACCGGACGAGGTCGTAGCCGTTTCCGCGGGGAATGCTCACGGCGTGGCCCTTGATGCCGAAGGTGTGGCATGGGTGTGGGGATCCAGGTTCGGATGCACGCCGATGCCGGTTCTGGACAACGTCGTCGCCGTTGACGCGGGCGATTCCGCGTATTGCCTGCTGCTTCGAGGCGATGGCAGCGCCTGGGGCGTCGGATATAACAGCTTTGGCCAGCTCGGCAACGGAACCAGGACTTCGAACTTCAACACGGCGACTCAGGTCGTCGGATTGGGCGACGTCGTGGAGGTCGCCGCGGGGTATGCCCACAGCTTCTTTGTCACCAGCGACGGGGCCCTGTGGGCAACCGGCTGGAATCGCTATTGCCAGCTCGGCCTTGAAGACGAGGTGTCGCCTGCGGTACCTGTGTTCGGCGATGTCGTCACCGAGCCGGTGCTCGTCGGCTTGCCCGACATAGCTAGCGTGGCAGCCGGGTATCTCCACAGCGTCGCGGTGCAGACCGACGGGACGGTTTGGGCCTGGGGTTCGGACGGTACCGGTCAACTATCGACCGGCACGCTGACCGATCTGCCACCAGTCGTCTGTACACCGATGGAGCTTACGCTGGATGATCCGTGACAGACGCAATCCATTGCGCGGCGCTCTTCGGTACGCGCTCACCGTCGGTGGGGGAGAAGGCGCCGAGCGCAATCCAGCAGGTGGATCAGTTTGAAGGGGGAAAGGCCAAACACCCAGGACTATCTAGCTGAATGTCGAGGACGGCTTGACGGCTCCTGACCGCTCCTGACGGCTGGTGATGACCCGCCAACCAGGCCTGTGACGACAAACGGCCCCGGGCTGCCCATAATCCGCGATCTGAGTCGGTGGGGAGGAGTCCTCCGGAGCCGAAGGTTTCAGGTTCGAATCCTGACGGTGACGTTCACTTACTTCCGCTGAAATCACGTCTGGTGTTCTCGAAAGCTGGAGCCCACGGCGGCAGAGATCGTCTTCGCTTGAATCGAGCAGCTCGTTTCGGTACGTTATCAACGAGTAATGGGGAATTCGAAAGACGAGGCCGTATGGTGAAGCACGCCAGGGTTACGGCGGCCTCGTTTGTGGCGGTGTTGAGCCCGGTGGTGCTTCACTTGACGGTGCCCCCTAGACACAGAGCAAGAGGAACGATGCGACGACTCGCGTGCGTAGCCTGCTTTGGGGCTGTTGTGCTCGCTGGCTCCATGTCGGCTGTTGCGCAGCTCGTGCCTCTCACACTCACCGGCGACGTCTACGAGGCAGATGGAGTGACGCAAGTTCCCTTGGGAACTCCTGTCAACATCTTCAACGTGGATACAGGCCACGAAACTGAGACCGCGACCTCGGGACCTCCTTTTGCCACCGGGCACTACTTGATCGATCTCAGCAACGCCAATGGTGGCGACACGGTGATCGTTTCGTCGTTCACCGACACACATGAGGGCAGTGAGACGGTCGTTCTCGCGGAACCGCCTTCGGTTACGACAGCCGATGTGATTCTGGACCAGCTCGTGGGAGGTTCTGTGCCGACCGTTTCTGCGTGGGGGATAGTGGTCACGGCGATGTCCCTTCTCACGGCGGGCACCTTGGTGCTCAAGGGGCGCTATGCTTCGGGATGTGCTACCTCCCTGTGGGGTCGCGCGTTCCGGCAATCAGTAATGCGCCAGACCGCGAATGCTGCGGTTCTGGCAGGATCGTGTGAGTCAGGGAGGACGACATCATGGCGTTGACGGAAGCGATCGCGGCAAGGCGAGTTGTGGATCGCGACGCAGGATGTTCCGCG
>CBDUZY010000093.1:0-8164 GCA_965371825.1 uncultured bacterium | reverse complement strand
GGCGTCAGTCCATGGGGTGGCAGGTCATGCACAGGCGGGAGCCCTCAATTGGCACGCTCAGGCGTCCCCGATCCGTGGCGTAGAGGTTGTGGCACGAGAGGCAGCCGACCGTCCCGCCCGGAAGGCGGACAGCCTGTGGGAGAAGGACGGTCGGTCGAAGTTGGACGCCCTTGCCGCGACGCCCGCCCCGGGGGTAGTCGACTCCAATTGGGTGGTTGCGAGCCCTGTCACCGAACGATCCACTCCCGCGATTCCAGGAGGTTTCGTGGTCCGCCTCGCCGGCGGTGACACCATCGTGGCACGCTAGACAAGTCACCGAGCCCCGGTCCAGTGTGCCTCGGGTGGAGGTTGCGACGTTGTCTTGGTCCGATATGTGTGCGCGTGAAACAGCCTGCCAATGCATGCCGGCCGCCGTCGTTACGCCGGTTGAGACGTGGCAATTCGTGCAGAAATCCTCCGAGTCTCGGGTGCCTCGGCCCAACCCGCGCAATCGCGGCCCCGAGCTTCCGTCGAGCGCCGGCAGCGAAGCGTGACACGTAGTACACGTGACGGTTCCGTCGATGTCCAGCGGCCATCCCGACGGGATTGTTACAGCCGATGACGGCGCGACGTGAACGGGGTGGTTGACCATTCCTGGCCCGTTTCGGAGCTTGTCCGCTAGACTCTTTTTCGCGTCCGGATGGGCCGCGACAGTCGTTATCGGAAGGAGTCCGAGTGCCAACAAGAGCGTCCAGGGGCGCACGAACCCCACTCGGCTCGGATGAATTGCGGTTGACACAAGCGGTCCCCGTAGACGTTTAGAGGCAAGGTCCGAGAAGGCCGCGACGTTGGTTGCGTCGTGACTCGAAACGAGCCTCCCGAGGCCGCTCGCTAGGGCGGTCCGTTCCCCCCTTTGGCATCGATCCGGGTAGTCGGCATCGGTGCCGGTGACACGCACCACGGCCCCGAACAAACCACCCTCTGTTCAGATTTACGATATCGCGGGCGGGTGCATGCGATCGCGGGCGGGTGCATCCACATTCGGAACTCGCGGAGAACGGACTCGCTCGGGATTCAGCGGATACGGGCTGTTTTACGGGCTAGCACCGGGGAATTGCCGCACGCCGTTCTCAGGTTTGAGAAGGTGCCGACGCCAGGCCGTGCGGCCGGACAAGTTAATTGGAGGATCGAGCACGCCCGTTTCACGCGTATTCCGCTCGAATCACAGGGTATGAACGCATCCCCCAAGCTGTGCTGGACGCCCTGTGCCCGTCGCCAGTCGGGGACATGGACCTGGCACGACTATTGCAACTCAAGATGGAGATTCGGGAGAGGTATAGGGCTTTCCTCAGTATTGGAGGGGTATTCTGTGAAACTGGCGGCGACGTTCTTGATTGCACTGGCTCAGGTTGGCCAGGTTGATCCCCTGACACATCAGTTGACCATCGCCGAGGGTCTAGACAACCCGGCGCGGATCGCGGTTGCCGGCGGTGAAATCCTGGTGGCCGACACGCGGGCCAACACCATCGTGCGTTTCGACCTGAGCGGCAACCTCCTCGGAACGTGGTCCGAATCGGCTGGGCCAGTAGGGATCGCGGTGGCGCCCGACGGACGGATATACGTGTCACGCCGCGACGACGCGAAGGTGGCGGTCTACTCGCCGACGTTCGTGTTTCAGGAGTTCGTGGCGGACGGCGTCGTTTCGTTCGTGAGGCCGACGGATCTCGCAATCGATGCGATTTCGGGACGCCTGTACATCGTCGACAGCGGTGCGGACAGTATCCACGCGTTCGAAAGCGACGGCAGCCACGCGTGGACGGTGGGCACTCGCGGCGGCTCGTCCGGACAGTTCAAGAACCCGAGTGCGATCGCCGTGGACAATGCGTTCGGTCACGTTGTCGTCGCCGACCAGGACAACTTCCGCGTGCAGATCTACACGAACGCGGGCATCTTCGTTTCGGGCTTTGGCTACCGAACCATGTATCTTCCGGGTGGTGAGTCCGAGGGATGGCTTCCACGTATCGCCGGGCTCGCAGTTGACGTAAGCGGAAACATCTTCGTCACGGACGCCGTGATGGGGACGCTCCAGATCTTCGACTCATACGGGGGATTCCTCGGAAAGGTCGTGGACTACGGTTCCGGTGCGGGTGAGCTCAATACGCCCGGCGACGTGGAGATCGACGGGTCGGGCAGAATCGTGGTTGCCAACAGCCGGCATGGAACCGTCGAGATCTATGATTCACCGGCCGGGTTCGTGGCGTCGGCACACGCGGTCGTCGTCACGGGAACAAACGAAAGCACGCTCGACGAACCTCGGCGAAAGTCAAAAGGTGGTACGAAACCGTCGCGCGGTCGACTCAGCAGTCGCACAGGTGCCATGGGTGGTCCGGTCACGGCGACCACTCCCGGGTGGGACCCGCCACACACGCTTGACGACGTCACCTGTGGAAGGTGTCACGATATCGATGGTCAACCGGGAGGGCACATCGCAACGGTCCAAGGTCAGGCGAACGTTTGCATATCGTGCCACACGGGGGCGGGTTCGGCTTGCACATCAGCCCTTAGAACCGTGGACTGCGTGTTCAGCGACGAGGCGCTACCGGACAGTGAAGGTCGGTCGCATGCCTGGGGAGTTCCGGCCGACAATGACGCCGTGGGATCGGTTGGTCCACCTCCGGGCGGAGAGATGGACCGTTACCTGGCTCCGGGAGACATCATCAAGTGTGCGACCTGTCACAATCAGCACAGTCACGTTGCCGGATCGCCGTATCTTCGGGTTGGCAACAGTAACGGTGCCTTGTGCAAAGAATGTCACGCCGACCACATCGGCCACACACCGTCCGGCTCGTGGCAGCCGACGTGCGACGAGTGCCACGACATGCACAATCCCAACAGCCGGAACTTGGCGCTGATCGGCACAACGGTGAACGGTCGGTCCGTTTTGTTCACCTCGACCACGGGACCGAACAGCCTCGAGGACGGTGATCCAACCGAAAACGACGGCTTGTGCCAGGTCTGCCACACGGCGACGACATACCATACGAAAGACGGGACCGGCGCTCCACACAACGACGGAGATGATTGTACCAGTTGTCACCCGCACGAGGCGGGCTTCATGCCGACCGGCGGGGACTGCACATCGTGCCATGCAACCGTGCAGGACCTGGCGGGTGTAGGGCCGGACGGCGGACGCCGCGCGGTCGTAGGGGAGTTTCCTACCGATGACGCCCACGCCCACTACGGGGCTGAGCTCGGCGAGGCCGCATGTGTGGTTTGCCACGATCAGGCGACCCACATGGACGGCAACGTCGACCTCATCGATCCGGACAGCGGAGCACTGTACACCTTCGTGCGGCCTTTCGAGATGACCTTGTCGGAGTCGGATCCCGATTTGACCGACTTCTGCATGACCTGTCACGATGCCGATGGTGCTGCCCGACTTGGTGCGGACGCCCTCGATCCCTTCGGTGACGGCTCCGCCCCCGCGGACGTCGCCTCGAAGTTCCAGGGCACGCTACAGTGGGACGAATGGTACGGCGATGGGTGCTTCGGAAACGAAGGCACGCTTCGCCAAGTCAACAGCCACCACGACGTCAGCGATGCCGATCAGGCTTGGAGCGGGGCACGAATCGAGTGCCTCAACTGCCACGGGGCACACGCCGTCGGCGAGAGTCAACCCCTCGTCGACCCGTTCAACCTCGCAGCGCCGTGGGCGGGAAGCGACAACGAGTTCTGCATATCGTGTCACTGGGGCGGGTATGGTCCCGATGACCCAGGCCTTCCGGCAAGCGTGGACGGTCCGACCGTTCCGCTTCGCGCTCTGGATAGCTGCGACTACCGGATGAGCCCGTGGTATGTGTCCTACAATTGGACGCACGCCGCCCACGGACTCGACTCCAAGCGGGGTTGGACGTCCTACTCCGGGGCCCCGGGTGCCGTGGACGCTCTCGGAGAGGTAGGAACGGAGGTGGAATGTATGTCGTGTCACGATCCGCACGGCTCATACACAGCCACCAACACTGCGGGCAACCCTTACGCGATCCGTGACAGCGTTGACGGGACCCGGTACGTCGACGACGGCGTGCGCCCTGGTCCCGCATGGACCGGACCGCCATGGGATGATGTCGACTCCCAGGGCACCTTGCAGGAGTCCGTGGTCGTATCGATCAGCGGGACTCAAGTGAGCTGGGGAAACCTGTGTAGTGCGTGCCATGCGGACTGGCTGGCGGCCTACGATTGGCACAGTTATTGCGACGGCTGCCAAACCTGTCACGGTCACGGACAGGACTGGCAGAACTACGATTGGGGCAGCGGAAATGACGAGCATACGGACTGCCCGTTCAACAACAACTGCGATTCGGCCACCGCGGTTACGCTGGATGCCGTCACGTTCGACGCCATTGCGACGGGCGACACCGTCTCGGCAGATGACGACGCCGTTGAGGTTTGCGGAACTAGTTTGCTGACGGACACCCTCTGGTTCTCGGTGGTTGGCACGGGAGGCACGCTCTCAGCCACCACGTGCATGGTGGACACGACGTTCGATACGAACATCCAGGTGTTCTGTGACGGGTGTGTCGATCCCGTATGCGTGACGGCCAACGACGACGACGCCTCGTGCGGCTCGTCCGAGGTTTCTTCGACAGTGATCTGGTGTTCCGACCCGAACCAGACGTATCTGATTCAGGTCGGCGGCTCAAACGGCGAGTCCGGGGCGTTTACGTTGTACGTTGCCGATGATCAAACGGGGTGCGGGGAACCTGATGGCTGTGCGGCGGTGCCCGCGCCGTTAGTCGGTGGGGCGGCGCCTGCCGCGAGTGGGGCGCTCGACGACGAGACAAGAACCGCCCCGCATCCGGACGACGGATCGCCTGTGCCGCTTCACGGGATCCCACGCGGCCGGTAGCGCGTGCGGGTGCGGATTGGGGGTCGACTTGTTTCGCGCAGATGGAGCGGACGGCGCGGATTTCAAAGGGGTGAACCCGCGATAGCGGTAGGTCCGGAGTTGGAATGATGGGGAATCTTCACGGGGGATGCGAGATCAAGCGCTTGGCTAGCTGTCCGAGTCGCGTCGCGGCGCGGGTGAGAATGGCGGTCCACGTCGCTTGCGTGATGTTTGCGACGAACGCTTACGCGCAGCATTCGATCCTGCCTCAGGCGGACGGCACGATTGCCGATGGAGGGAACTTCGGGACTTTCGACGGGATCCCGGACGCTTGGGACTGGTTCTTCAACGGATCCAGCTACGAGGGCGCGATCACGCTTACTCGTGGGGAGCAGCCCGGCCTCGAGTACCGGGTCGTGTGGGAATACAATCTCGCTGCCGTCTCGGCTGAGTCTCCAGTGATCGCAACGCTCAGTTTTCAGCTACGTGGCAGCACGCGTTTCCCGGCAGAGCCAGCGGTCGTCCACATCTACTCATACCCCGCGGACCTCGTGGAAAGTGCGTCGGATTTCAGTGCCGGGCCGGCGGTGCTCGAGTGGGCCGAGCCGATCGAAGCGCGCCAGCCGGCGACAACATTCCGAATCGATGTGAGCCGGGCGGTTTCGGCGGCGCTGTCAGACGGCACGGGTGCGGTTGGGTTTCGGTTCCAGATCGATCCGGAAACCACGCACGATTCGAACCAGGCGTTCATGGACGTGCTGGAGGCCGAGCCGAATACCAAGCCCCTCCTTACAGTCACCGAGCGGGTTCCAGGCGACTACGACGGTGACCGAGATGTTGACATGATTGACTTCTCGGCGCTGACAACATGCCTGTCGGGCCCGGGGAGTCGCGTCTCGCCCGCATGTGCTGTGTTCGACTTCGATGCCGACGCAGATGTCGATCTCGAGGATCTCCAGTCGTTCGAGGAATACTACTCCGAACTGTAGCGACGACCTTCTGAGATCCTACCAAAAACGAGATACCCGGCCGATTGATTCCCAAAACGGGGAAACACAAGACACACCCGATCTGCCCATTTTCATACTGAGATCGCGCGTAACACCTCGTCAAGGGCAATAACGGCGGATCGCGCCCAGCTCGGAGGCCCTGCGAACGGGGGCGATAAGCGATGGTACGACACTTGCCCAATTTGGAACGTAAGAGGTAGTCCGGACCGACGACGCCCGGCAGTCTTCTATTGGCGGCGTCTTGGTCTGGTGGAGTGCGTACAAGGGAGAATGAAGATGAAAACTGCGGCTGGATTACTTTTGGTCTTCGCGTCGGCGGGGACGGCGTTAGGGCAGACTGCGACGATCACTTACGACGCAGTCAACGGTCCGTTCACAGCCGATCTCGCCTACCCGGCGCGGCTTGCCCCGGCGGGCGGGGGAGGCGTATACGTGACCGACCCGCCGTCCAATCAGGTCATCGAATATGATAGCGCGGGAGCCTCGACGCTTTACGCTATCCCCGAAGGCCCGATCGGCATCGCCGCTCACTCCGACGGCAGGATCGCCCTGTCGCTTGGTGACGGAACCGTGGCGGTGTACGACGTCGGCTTCGTGAACCCGGTACTTGTTGATCCGTCGCCCCTTACACTGCAACGGCCAAACGGACTGGCGTTCGACGGCGATGACAAGCTGTACGTGGTGGATAGCACCGCGAACCAGGTGCTCGTCTTCGAAGAGTTGGTCGCAGACGTCTGGACGCTCGCCACCGCCCCAGTGGGCGCGTTCGGCTCATCCGGGTCGGGTCTGGGCGAGTTCGCAGCGCCACAGGCGATCGCGATCGACGAAGTCCTCGGCCACATCATCGTCACCGACGTTGACAACTTCCGCGCCCAGGTGTTCGACATGGCCGGTACCGTCCAGTTCAAGTTCGGCTACCGGATCCTGTACACCGGCAGCGGCGAACTCGCATGGTTCGCGCGGGGCGAGGGCGTTGCGGTAGACACCTGCGGTAACATCTATCTGACCGACGCCCTGATGGGCACGATCCGCGTATTCGACGACGCGGGGAACGAACTCGATCCAGCTAACGCAGCAGCCGAGACCGGTTTGGAGGTTCCTGTTGATATTGCGATCGACGCTGCCGACAAGCTCTTCGTTGCCAGTTCCTACGGCGCTTCTGTCGAGGTGTATGACGTGGCTTGCGCGGGGCCTGTGACTGCCGCCGTTGCGGCTGTGGACAACGCCCCGGCCGTTCGCGCCGCGAAGGGGAAGCAAGGGACCAAGGGACGCGCTGGTGCAACTCAGTTGCGGTGGGTGGCCCAGCCCGAGTTTCCGGATAGCCCGTTCGAGGTCGTCGCCGCGATGGAAAGCGGTCAGTACTGCCGCGACCTCGACCTGGACTTCGACAGGGACATCGACCTCGACGACCTCGAGATCGCCGTGAGCGTCTTCGGTGCAGGTACGGTCGAGGACTTCCTCGCCCTGGACGGTGGAGTCGCCTCGCACGACGCGATCAACCCGCCGCATATCCTCGACATGCCGGATCGTTGCGGTCGCTGCCACTCGATGGACGGCCTGCCGGGCGGAATGTTGACCGCCTCGGGCCAGGAAAACCTGTGCCTGTCCTGCCACTCGCCGGGCAGTGTTGCTTTGGGAACGCCGATCGGCGGAGACGACCGGGCGAACTCCCACCCGTGGGGCGTCGGCGCTGGCGACGGACCATCCGATGGTCCGGACGGAGACAGCGCGCTGGCAGACCACTTGACGACAGAGGGCGACGTTCGCTGCGGCACGTGCCACGATCCGCACGAGACCGGTGAGGGACAGCCTTACCTGCGAGTCAACAACCTGAATCCTGCCCTTTGCACGGAGTGCCACCAGACAATCGGCGACGAGTGGATGGAGGCGGGACATAGCGACGAGCACGGAGAGGCCTTCGTCCACTATGACTGGTCGCTGCCGAATCGCGCTGCATGCAGAAGGTGTCATACTGGTAACGGTTACATCGACTTCACCGACGGGCTGCCCGCAGCCGAACAGAACGGCGATTTCCGAGTGCTCGACTGTCGCACCTGCCACGCGGCGCACGGCGCGCCGCAGGATGAGCAACTGCTTCGGAGTTGGGGCGAGGTTGTAACGCCGTGGGATGACGCTGTCGCGTTGGATGCCGGCGAGAACGGTACCTGCTTCGCGTGCCACAACGGGCGACGCGAGCCGGGTGGGTCCAGTGCTGCACCGCACTATCTGCTTGGCGGTGTCATGCTCATGGGAATCAACGGCGAGGAGTTCACCGGATACGACCTGGCCA
>CBDUZY010000092.1:0-8265 GCA_965371825.1 uncultured bacterium | reverse complement strand
CGGCGCTGCTTGCGTCTGTTCAGCGTTCTCCGACGGCCGGTTCGGTTTCGACGTACCCGTCACACCCGGCCGGCTTTGCCGGTGGCGAGGTCGTCGGCCCGGCACGATTGCGGTCCGCGTGCGGCCCGCGCCGACCCGTACTCTCGTGAGCGGCGATATGCTAACGCACTGACGGCCTATTGCAAGTGCGAGAGGCTTGGGGCAAACAAGACAGGCGGCGGTTCGCGAATCGATGCGGCGGGCTGACCGGCGTCCCGGGGCCGTAGGCCACCTGCCGGGACCTACATGGCCTCCTCGAAACGGAGCATGAAGAACGCGATCAACAGAATGAGGTTCGAGGTGACGACCGCGCCGCCCAGGAAGAATCCGATCCACGAGCGGGTGGACTTGTCGTTGCGGCGCTGCCCCGCGCTGTTCCATCCCAGCAGAAAAGCCACGGCGCCGGGTGCAGAAGATAGAAGAACGCAGCCGACAAACGCCAGGAGGAACCGTCCTTGCGAACCATAGACGATCTGCCCCAGCGTGCCGTCGTATCGGGTCACGACGAGCCACAACGCCCCAAGGA
Source organism: uncultured bacterium (assembly GCA_965371825.1). GTDB lineage: Bacteria > Planctomycetota > Phycisphaerae > UBA1845 > UBA1845 > JAJRUK01. The sequence continues at coordinate 7,700 of CBDUZY010000092.1, read as the reverse complement.
AGGGTACGGTTGACGCGATCGACAGCCCGGCGGCGACGCCGGCCTGTACGTCGTACCGTCGAAGTCTATCCAACACGTGCGAGATCTCCTTGATCGTACCCCTACATCGGTTTAGCAACCGCCCAACCGCAGCACTTTAACGCTAGACGAACACCTCATCCAGTCTGCGGCCCACCCCATCCAGTCCACCTCTGACCTCCTCCAGTCTGCGGCTCACCCCGCCCGGAAGCCATCACTCCGCCCGCCAGAACCGGGGCATGAACAGCACGACGATCGTGAAAACCTCGAGCCTCCCCAGGACCATCAAAACGCACATGACCAGCTTGCTCGCCCCGGTAAACCATGCGTAGTTCTCGGTCGCCCCGACTCTCGCGAGTCCGGGACCGATATTGTTGAGCGTGGCGGCAGCCGCCGTCGCGGCGCTGGTGATGTCGATCCCGTTGCTTCCCTCGAGCGCCATTAGAACCACAGTGCCGACCGCAAACAGCACGCCGATCCCGACGAGGTAGACGAGCGTGTTGAGCTTCAGGTCGGCGTCGATAACGGAGCGGCCCACCTTCACCGTTCGCACGACGCTCGGCCTGAACGCGTGCTCGAGTTCGGCGAACATGATCTTCGCGCCGATCATAATCCTGCCTACCTTGATGCCGCCGCCGGTCGAGCCGGCGCAACCACCGACGAACATCAGCGTCAGGAGGGTCGCCTTGGCCAGAAAGCCCCAGGTGTCGAAATCGGATGTCGCGAAACCGGTCGTAGTCTGAATGGACACCACCTGGAAGACCGAGTCACGGATAACGGTGCCGACGGTCGCCGCTTCGCCGCCGGGAGTTCCGGCGTAGGCAGGCGGGCGGTTCGACAGGAGGCTCATCGTTATGAAAACGATCGCGGCCAACATGATCGCAACGTACACGCGAAGCTCCGGGTCCTTGCGTACGCTGCGCCATTGACCCTTGAGCAACTGGTAGTAAAGCCCGAAGTTCACTCCGGCGAGGAACATGAACACGATGAACACGATATGGATGCCGGTCGAGTTGTACCCCCCAACGCTCGCGTCGCGCGTGCTGAAACCACCGGTGGCGAGCGTGGCAAAGGTGTGACACACAGAGTCGAACCAACTCATCCCGCAGACTTTGAGGGCCAGAACCTCCACGACGGTCAAACCGACGTACATCATCCATAGAACACGGGCTGCTTCGTGCATCCTCGGTCGGACACCCTCCGGCGACGGGCCGGCGGCCTCGATGCGGAAGATGCGCCGCCCCCCGACGCCAAGCATCGGAAAGACCGCAACGAACAACACGATGATTCCCAATCCGCCGAGCCACTGAGTCATGGATCGCCACAAGAGCAGGCTGGGAGGCACGGTCGCAATTGCCTCGAGTATCGTCGCCCCCGTGGTAGTAAGGCCGCTAATGGCCTCGAAGTAGCAGTCGAGGAAGGAATCGAAGCTGTGCAGTTCGGTCGCGACGTCCGGTCTGAGTCGTGCCCAAAGGTAGAATGGAAGTCCTGCGAGGGCCGCACCGACAAACCAGGCCAGCGCCACAACCAACAGTGCCTCACGCTGTCCGATCAGAGTCGGAGACTTACGGCCGAGCAGGACCAGCAGTCCGCCGGCGATGCACCCGGCAACCGCGCTAAATGCCAGGGCGTAAACGTCGGAGAGATCGGGGACGTCACGGATCAAGTCGGAGACATATGCCAACCCGGCGATTAGGATCAGAAGCCCGCTCAGCACCAACAAGAGCAGTCCGAGAAGCCGGCTGATGACGCGCAGTTCTACGGTCATTTGCTCACGAAGAGTTTGCGGAGGGCGTCGGCAATGCCCCGTGGCCCGATGAGGAGAAGTACGTCGCCCGCGACGATCTGATCGTCCGCGCCGGGAACGTAAGCGCGCTCGTCGCGCCGAATCGCGGCGATCATCGCCTGTGGCGGTAGCTTTATGTTACGAAGCTCGTGGCCGAGTACCTTGACGCGGCCCGACGGGTGAATCTCGTACACCTCGGCCATTCCGGATGCGAACGTCGCCAGCGATCGGACCGGTCCTCGGTCGATCAAGTGCATGATCGCCTTGACCGCATCCGTGCGGGGGCTGAAGGCGTAATCGATCCCCACGTGGGAGACCAGACGCAGATACTTCGACTTCTGTACGACGGCGATGGTGGTAGCCACGCCTTGCGCCTTCGCCTGGGCGGCGGCGAGAATGTTTCGCTCGTCTTCGCCGGTTACGGCAACGAACGTGTCCACCTTGTCTACGTGCTCGTCCGCGAACGTCGTTTCGTCCATCGGATCGGCCTCGAGGACGGTGACGCGCTCGAGCTTGAGCGACAGCTCCTCGGCGCGATGCCGGTTCTCCACGAACAGGCGCACCGAAAAAATGGGGTCCTTCAGCGCTCGGCAAAGCCAGACCGCCGTCGAGGTCTCGCCCATTATGGCCAGGTGGATTCGCTTCTCCTTGCCGCGGTGGAACTGTCGTTTCGCCCCGTCGAACGCCGCGGTTTCGCCGATGAGCGTAACCATGTCGCCCTCGTCTATCGTCGTATGGGCATCGGCCAGCAGGGCGCCGGAGCTGCGCTCGACCGTGGCGACGCGAGTACCGGCGGGGAGCGTGATGTCAGCCAGGGGTTTGCCGACGGCATGGGCTCCCTCGCTTACCTGGCAGCGTTCCATCAGGAGCTGCCCCCGGGCGAACTCCTCCAAGGCGATCGCCCCGGGATTGCGGATCTTCCGGGCTATGGCGAGGGAGGTCAGATACTCGGGGCAGATCAGCTCGTCCACGCCCAATTGGGCGGCATGCGGGGTGCGTCGAAGGCTGAAGTTGGCCGTGTGATGGACCCGGACGATGGTCTTCTTGGCACCGGCGGCTTTGGCGACCGCCGCCGAAAGCAGATTGATCTCATCGGTGCTGGTTGCCGCAACCAGGAGGTCGCACCGCTCGACTTCGGCCTCTTTCAGCACTCGCAGGTGCGCACAATTACCCACCAGCGTCCGCACATCGAGACGCTCGTTGACGACCGCCAGCTTCTCCGCTGACAGGTCGATTACTGTAACGCTGTGACCGGCGGCGGAGAGGACGTCGGCGGCATATCCGCCGGCCTCGCCCGCGCCCGCGATTATGACGTTCATAGATTGTTACCGCGCCACGACGAAATCCGCCGCGGATGGTACTCGCAACCGCCGGGTTGAGCCAGTCCCGCTGGACGGCCCACCTGGCGGCTCCCCGGGGCGAAAGCTCATCGTCCCGCCGCCTGTGGGTCGAACCGCAGCCTGAGGATGAACTTGACCCATCTTCGCTCGAGCTGGGGTCCGATCGGGCCGAAGGCGGTCTCGAACTCGGCGATTTCGCGTTCCGGTGTCACGGCCTCGCCCGGTGAGCGACTTGCGAGCTTCCGCAGGTATCCGGCGAAGGACTCGCGGTGCTCCCGGTGCAGGTACGACACCAAGCCCCAGGACTGGGCGTAAAGGACGGTAAGGTCGTCATGGCGACGGCTGAAAAGCTCGTCGTCGCCGATGAACTCGGCAAACGCCACGAGTTTACCGCCGGCGAACACGGCGGCGGGGTCGACCTCGAAGCGGCTTCCGGCGGCCGGCGGCACGCCCATCGCCTCGCGCAGGTCGGCGAGTCTCATGTGATTAACACCACGCAGAACGCCCGAGAGGTCCGATTGGGGCACCTCGAACTGACTCGCGAGTCCCTCCACCAACCAGGTCGGGTTCTTGGCCCCGCGAGCGTGAACACGTCGGTTGAACAGCACCTGATGGGCGGCCTCGTGTTGGAGCACGAATCGGTTGAACCGGTCCACCAGTGCATCGCGCTGTGATCGCCAGACGCGAATGTCGCGCCCTAGTGCCTCCCTGGCCTCTCGCGCTTCGGTCCCGCCCGGACCTCGGAGTCGCCCCTCCGCCTGCGCGATCTGCTCGCTGACCCGCCGAACCTCGGAGTTGTTAAGCGTGTTCAAGAACACAGCCACGTTGTTTCGCTGGTGGTAGAACCCGGCGATCGAGTCGGTTTGCATGTCGACCGTCTTGGCATACCGACTGAAGTTTTCCGGCCGATCGAAGAACAGGATGGGGAGCGAGGTGTCGAGCTTGTCTACGCCGACTTCGTTCGCTTTGCAGAACCTCTGGATGGCGTCGTATATACCCTCGAGCCGCCCCACATGCGGGCCCAGCGCCGAGTATGGTGTGTCGTAGCATATGGTGAAGTGCTCGGTCTGCCGGATGCGAAAGCCTTCTCCGGCGATCTCGAGCAGACTCGCGGCGACCTCGTCGTGCGGCGATGGCGCCTGCGCGGCGACACACACCGGAAACGCCATCACGACTAGTTGAATATGGCGGCGTACTCTCATTTCAGGGTTTGCACCGGGCTTCGCACACGGGCTGGAGCGGAGTCTAACGGGCGTCACCCGCGGCCGCTTCCTCGATCAGCTCGCGCGGGGCGCCGATGTCGACCACCTCCACGCGACCCACATATGAGGCCGCCTCGGGTGAGTCGAAGCCGGACTTGCGGGCGACGAAGGTGATCGTCAGGTCCGCGCAAACCGCCGCACCGCCGGCCTGTCCGCTCTGGCAGTCCAGTCCCGAAGGAACATCCACCGCCACGACGGCCCGCCTTCGTGTACCGTTCAGCGTCCCGATCAGCTCGGCTGTGGGACTTCGGACCTCACCGGCAAAGCCTGTCCCCAGCAGGGCGTCCACGACGACATCATCTTCTCGAATTGAGTTGACGGCCGCCAACTGTGCAGCCGCGTCGACGGCGACAATCGGATCAAGACCCATGGCCTTGACGATTCCGAAATTCGCCTGCATGTCGGCTGACATCCGCGACTCGTCACCCGTAACCATCACTCGAACGGACCAGCCCAGGTTGTGAAGGTGTCGGGCGATGACACACCCGTCGCCGCCGTTGTTGCCGGGTCCGCAGCAGATGAAGACGTGCCCCGATGGGCCCAAGTGCCGGTTGATCAGCCGCGCGGCGTTTCGACCCGCATTCTCCATCAAGACGATCCCCGCGATGCCGTATCGGTTGATCGCCAGATCGTCCACCCGGCGAATCTGATCACGGGTCAGAGTAAGTGTCATCGTCGGGCTGCACTCCGGGGGGTCGCACGCCGGCAGCAGACGGTTCGGCCGGCACGGACAACGTCACCTGAGTAGCTTCCACGTGTATCGATCTGTGCAGGTCGACCGTGGCCTCACGAGCCCGGCTGGTTAGACCCATGGGCAAGGCGAAGAGTACCAGCATCGGGATGCTGCAAAGAGCGAGACCCCAGCGGACAGGAGCGCCGCCGGTCGCGACGGGGCTTTCCGCCCCCTCGCCCATGTAAGCCGTCGCCACGATACGAAGGTAATAGGCCGCCGCGATGGCCGAGTTGAGCACACCGATGATCGCCAAAGCGATCAGCGGTCCGTGCATCGGGTGGGTGTCGTGGAGCGAAAACGCGCTGCCGAACACGTACAGTTTTCCGAGAAATCCTGCGGTCGGCGGGAAGCCCATCAGGCTGAACACACAGATCGCCAAAGCCAAAGTGGCTGCGGGTGCGTGGCGAGCGAGACCGGCAAGCTGGTCCAACGTCTCGATGTCGCGGTCGGCGGACCGAAACGCCGAGAGAACGGCGAAGGCCCCGAGATTCATGACTCCATACACCGCGATGTAGAACAGAAGGGCGGCTACGCCGTCGCGCATCGGTCCTTCACCCGCGACCGGACCGACGAGCAGGGCGATCAGCATGTAACCGGTGTGGGCGATGCTCGAATAGGCGAGCATCCTCTTGACGTTCTTCTGAAGGAGGGCGAGCACGTTACCCGCGGTCATCGTCGCCGCGGCGATCACCCAGATCATCCAGTTCAGCTCATCCGGAAGATTCCAGTTGCAGGCGGCCAGAATCTTGCACAGGGCGACGAACCCGGCGAGCTTCGGGACGAAGCCGAGCAGACCGGTAACCGGAGAGGCAGCCCCTTCATACACGTCCGCCGCGTACACATGGAAAGGTACAGCCGCTATCTTGAACGCCAGCCCCGCGAAAACGAGCAGCAATCCGATCGTCGCCTGAGTGCCCATCGGGCCGGCGAAACCGAAGTTCGCCCTAGGCGTGCCGTCCACGAAAGTGTGCAGGGCGGTCGTTCCCGCGGCGCCGTACATGAAGCTGAGACCGTACGCGAGAATCGCGGCGGATAGCGCTCCCAGGAAGAAGTACTTGACAGCCGCCTCCGACGCACGGGCGTCCTCGCGGCTGAGCGCTATCAGCACGTACGTCGGTATGCTGACCAGCTCGATCGCGAAGAAAAGGACCACAAGGTCGTTTGCCGACGCGGTCAGCAGCACGCCGAGAAGCGAGAACAGCACCATCGCCATGTACTCGCCGCGCTCCGACGCCACCGGCTGATTCCAGTTGACGAGGACGAGCAGTGTCCCGATTCCCAAGGTGATCCAGCGCACGTAGGAGGTGAGTGCCGTCAGGCACAATCCGGGCACTATTTCCGCCGAGCCCGACGGCTGGGATTGTAGGGATGCGTACAGCGCGATGACAAGCGTGATCAGCGTGAAAGACGATACCCCTTTCCCGGGAGACCGTCCGCCCATGCCCAACATCAGCACGACGCACCCACCGATCAGCAGGATGATCTCGGGGCCAAGCGCGGCGATGACGTCTGCTAGGTTCATTGGCCGACCTCCCCGTCGCCGGGCGACGCGGACTCACCGGCCGCCGGCGCGGCGTCAACCGTCACCGACGCCATCTCCTGCGTAACTTGCTCATCTAATGTGTATTCCTCCTGAGCCGCGGGCGGAATGGAATCCCGACTCGTCGGGAGCCCGCGCGATGCCGGGGTGGGAACTGCCACGGGCACGCCTTCGACGGCCGCGCCGCCGCGCGTCTGTTCCACGAACAGCGAATCGTTCATCGCCGCATCACCGGCGTCCGCCACGTCCGCTACGTAGGGAATCCGCAGAACGTGCTGCCTGGCCGCGATCTCGAAGGTCTCGAGGACCGGCTTGGGATAAACACCCAGGACCACACAGCACGCCGCAATCGGCACCAGTATGCCGATCTCCCTACCCGTCAGGTCCTTCGTCAGACCGGTGGACGTGTCCGGCGTGTTGGGCGGCTCGGTAAGCGGGCCGAACAGGACGCGCTGGCACATCCACAGCATGTAGACCGCGCCGAGAATGATGCCGAGTGCCGCGGGAATGACATACCCAAAGCCCAGTGGCCCGGCCGCACGTCCGTCAACGGTCGAGGCTGAAGTGGCGGTGCCCAGCAGGACCAGGAACTCCCCCACGAAACCGTTGAGCCCCGGCAGGCCGATACTGCTCAGCGTGAAGAAGATCAGGAAGAACGCCAGCCACGGCATCTGTCTGGCGAGCCCGCCGATCTTGTGGATGTCGCGCGTGTGATACCGCTCATAGATGTAGCCGACGATAAGGAACAGCGCCCCGGTCGATAGCCCGTGGTTGACCATATACAAGACGCCGCCGGTGACCCCGGCAACCTTCAGACTGAACAGCCCCAACATGCAAAAGCCCAGGTGTGATACGGAGGAATACGCGACGAGCTTTTTGACGTCGGTCTGGACCCAGGCGGCGAGCGCCGCATAGATGATCCCGATGATCGCAAACACCGCGACTACCGGAGCGAGTTGGAACGTCGCGTCCGGAAGCATCGGAATGCTGATCCGGCAGAAACCGTACGTCCCCAGTTTCA
>CBDUZY010000091.1:0-8289 GCA_965371825.1 uncultured bacterium | reverse complement strand
CGTGTCGATGAGCTGAATCTGTATGTCCTCGAAACGGACGCTTCCGGGCACGGGCATGGCCGTGGCAAACGGGAAGTCCGCGATCTTCACGTGGGCGTTCGTAAGTCCGCCGACTATCGACGACTTGCCGACGTTGGGCGTACCAAGAAGAACGACCTGCCCGGCGCCGGTCCTCGGGATGTGAAACGGATCGACCTTCGAGGGACCCTTCTTGCCGCCGTGCTGCAGGGCCTTCCGCGCCGCGGAAAGCTTCCTCTTGAGTTCGGCCTGCATCTTTTCGGAGGATTTGTGCTTGGGCAGCTCACGCAACATTTCCTCGAGCGCCGCAAGCTCGTCTTCGGGCGTGGTCGCCGCCCGGTACTTTGCATCAGCCTCGCGATACTGCGGCGTCAGGTTCAGGGTCATCGTTGCAGCTCCGATCCAAGCTCGAGCATACCGAGGTCGTCAAGAGGTTGGCCGGAGTTGGCAGGTCAACGAGTCGAAGTACCCGAGGGCTCCGACTGTACGGTGCTCTATGTGGAACTGCGTCTTCCTTTCGACCGGCCAACCCGCTTCACCTTCTTCGCCCTCGATGACTGCGCCCGAGCCGTCTTTGTCGTGCGCTTGGGTCTGGGCGATGTCTTCGGACGCGTGCGCGCCTTTGCCCGGGTTTTCGTCCTCTTCTTCGCGGCCTTCGCCGTTGTCCGGGTCTTCTTCCTCTTGGCGGACTTCGCCATTGTCCGGGTCTTCTTCTTCGCGGACTTCGCCGTTGTTCGACTCTTGGCCTTCTTCGGTGACTTCGGTCTTGCTCGGCTCTTGGTGCCCTTGATCCCGCCGAATACGAAGTCGAGGGCCTCGTCTATCGTGTCGACGGGGACGAATCGAATCTGCTCGCGGATATCTTCGGGTATCTCCTCGAGGTGAGGTTCGTTGCGTGCCGGCAGGATGAGCGTCTTCAGCCCCGCGCGGTGGGCGGCTAGCACCTTCTCACGAACGCCGCCTACCGGGAGCACTCTGCCGCTCAGCGTTATCTCGCCGGTCATGCCGATTGTCGGGTCGACTTCCCGATCGAGAAGGATCGAGGTCATGGCGGTGAGTATGGCGAGCCCGGCCGACGGTCCGTCCTTGGGGATGGCGCCGGCCGGTACGTGTATGTGGATGTCGAAGGCGTTGAAGGCCGCCGCTGTCACGTTCAGGCGACCGGTGCGGGACTTGATGATCGAGCTGGCCGCGTGGGCGGACTCGCGCATGACATCGCCGAGCTGGCCGGTCAGCACTAGCTGACCACCGCCCGCCATCTTGGTCGCCTCGATGAAGAGAATCTCGCCGCCGGTTGGGGTAAACGCCAGGCCGGTCACTACGCCGGGCATGGGGCGTACCGCCGCGACCTCGGACTCGAACTCCCTGGGGCCGAGGACGGTTCGCAAATCGTCGCACGTGAACTCGGGCTTGGTTGACTCGCCGCGGACGACAGCCGCCGCTCGCGAACGGCACACCGATCCGATCTTGCGCTCCAGGGCCCGGACTCCCGCTTCACGCGTGTAGTTCGTGATGACGGCCCTGATCACGTCGTCGTCCATCCGCAGCCGTTCGTCGGTAAGGCCGTTCTCGTCGAGTTGCCTCGGCAGCAAGAAACGCTTGGCGATCTCCAGCTTCTCGCGGTGGGTGTACCCGCTCAGCTCGATGATCTCCATCCGATCGCGCAGAGCGGGCTCGATGGCGCCCATGTAGTTGGCCGTGCCTATGAACAGCACCTTCGACAGGTCAAAGGGTACCCCGAGGTAACTATCGGTGAAGCTCGCGTTCTGCGCGGGGTCCAGCACCTCCAGCAACGCGGACATCGGATCGCCGCGAACGTCCTGGCCGATCTTGTCCACCTCGTCGAGCATGAACAGCGGATTGTTGCTCTCTGCGCGGCGAATCTCCCGAATGATCCGCCCCGGCATCGAACCGATGTAGGTCCGCCGGTGACCGCGGATCACGGCCTCGTCACGAATGCCGCCTAGCGAGATGCGGATAAACTTCCGTCCCATCGCCCGGGCGATGCTCTGACCAAGCGACGTCTTGCCGACACCGGGCGGACCGGCGAAGCACAGGATCGGACCTCGGCTGTCCTTCTTCAAAGTTCGGACAGCCAGGAACTCGAGAATCCTCTTCTTGACCTTTTCGAGCCCGTAGTGATCTTCATCAAGCACCTGCTCGGCCAGCTTGAGGTCGAGTTTGTCGTCCGTGCCGACCGACCAGGGAAGCTCGACAAGCCACTCGACGTAGTCGAGGGCCATGCTGTACTCCGGCGACGCCTGAGGGATATTCTCCAGGCGATCGACCTCGCGGACCGCCTCGACCTCCACCGTTTCCGGCATCTTGGCCTTCTTGATTTGCTCGCGAAGCTCGACCAGCTTCTGCTCCTGGGGTTGTCCCTCTCCCAACTCCTGCTGGATCGCCTTCATCTGCTCGCGCAGGTAGTACTCGCGCTGCGTTCGATCGACCTGCTCGTGAACCTGCTTCTGGATCTTGTGTGACAGCTCGAGAACCTCGAGCTGAGATGCGGCGGCAAGGCTGACCTTTTTCAGCCTCTCGGTGACCTCAAGCGTTTCGAGCAGCTCCTGCCTGTAAACCAGACCCAAAGGGAGGTTGGCGGAGAGGAAATCCGCCAGCGGACCGGGTTTCTCGATGCCGTGGAGGACCTGCTTCGCGTCGTCGGGGATGTTCGGCGACAGCTCGATGATCCGATCTGCGGTCGTGCGGAGCGTGTGCATCAAGGCCTTTTGCTCGGTGGTGACCTCGTCCGGCTCCTCATGCTTGTGCACGGTGGCGACGAGGTACTCGGCCTCGGAAGTGATTTTCTCTATTCCGACACGACGAATACCGTGAACGACGATGGTGTCCGTGCCATCCGCCAGCTTGAACATCTTGAGAATCACGCACGCCGTCCCCACGCGGTACAGGTCACTAAGACCCGGGTCCTCGGTCGACGCGTCTCGCTGGGCGACGGCGGCTATCAAACGTGACCCGCCAAGCGCAAGATCGAGGACACGCCTTGACTTCTCGCGGTTGATCTGCAGCGGCATCACCGTACCGGGAAACGCCACCGCGTCGCGGAGTGGCAGTATGGGAAGCTGATCGGGAATCTCCGGGCCGTCCGGTGTGCCATCTCCCGGCACTTCGGTTATGACTGCGACGATGCCCGGTTGATCATCGGACTCGTCCGCCGCGATGTCGGGAATAGGTACGGGCTTTGCCTGTTCGTCTTCCGTCATGCTTCGCTCGTTTCGCCGGGTGACGTTGCCCGCGGCATGATCACCCAAAGGTATCCATTCCGGTATATGGCATTGATCTGGTCGACGATTACATCGGAGCCGATTGGGATGCGACGATGGAACGGCCCGGAGTCGATCTCCATCAGGTGGACGCTAACGTCGTCGGGAGCGTGGTCCGTTTGTGGCTGCGACGATCCGGGTCGGGCCTGCTCGGGAATCCGCGGTCGATCCCGCGTACCCTGAATGTGGAGCATGCCCTGGTCCGCTCGGACCTCGATGCACTCCCGGGGCGTGCCCGCCAGCTCCGCGCAGATAATGAAGCTCTCCGGAGTCTCGTAGAGATTCAGGCGGGGGCGCCAGATCTGCGCGGCGTGCGACCGGAAGTAGTTCCGGCCATGCACCTCCTCGAGCATCTCCCGCATCTGTTCCGCGAGACGATCGAAGCCGCTGCTCCAACCTTGGACGTCAACTTTCACGATAGTGGCTCCACGGATAGCAAGAACCATGCCGCGTTATGCTCCGGGTGGCATTATATTTAGATTGTTGTGCGGCATCCAGCTCTCCCCGGCGATCCTGCTGCGCCCCGCAGGCATCTACGAGCGGGTCTTCCCGTGCAAGACCCGAAAAGTGCCCGCCAGTGCTACTGTCCGCCAGTGCCACGGCTCTTCCGGGACCCGCGCCGACCGGCGTTTGGGGCCTGGACCCCCCTGTTCACGGGGCTGTGAGGTCCTTGTCAAAGCAGGCGTAACTTCGTATGCTGGTTGACGATGGCCCGGGGAAGCAAAATCAACATCGGAACACTGCGGGCGCGGAAGCGAGAACGCCGCAAAATAACCATGTTGACGTGCTACGATTTCTCCACGGCGAAGCTGATGGAGGAGGCGGAAATCGACACGCTTCTCGTGGGGGATACGTACGCTGAGGTGTGCCTAGGCCATCCGACAACGCTCCCTGTTACGATCGAGCACATGGTCATCCTCGCCGAGGCGGTCCGTCGCGGCGCGCCGTCGGTGTACCTGGTCGGCGATATGCCGTATCTGAGCTACCAGGTGTGTCCCGAGGAAGCGATCCGCAACGCCGGGCTGTTCATGGCCAAGGCCGGGTGCGATTGTGTCAAGGTCGAGGTCGACCGCAGGCTGGTGAAGACAGTCGAGGCCATGGCGACGGCTACCATCCCGGTAATGGCCCACTTGGGCCTCAAACCGCAGTCGATCCAGAGTATCGGGGGGTACAAGATTCAGGGGAAGCGGGCGTCCGATGCGGTGCGGTTGATCGAGGACGCCAAGATGATGGAGGAGGCGGGAGCGGTAGCACTACTTCTCGAGGCTGTGCCGAGGGAAGTGGCCGCCCACATCACGGAGGCGACGGAGCTCCCGGTGATCGGAATCGTCTCGGGTCCCGATTGTGACGGCCAGGTTGTGGTGCTCCACGACATGGTCGGGTATGGTGGTGGTCATCCACCTCGCTCAGTCAAGCAGTATGCCCAACTGTACGGGCTGCTGGTCGAGGCGTTTCGTTCGTACGCCCGGGACGTAACCGAAGGGGCGTTTCCGACGGCGGACAACAGCGTGGCGATGGACCCGACCGAGCTGGCGGAGCTTCACAAGATTCTGGCGACACGGAAGTCGTGACGACATTGGTGGTGGGCTTGTCCCCAGGGCAAATACGCGCCCGGGGGATATTGACGGACGCGGACGCAAGACTCGTGTCTTGACAGCCGCCGATGCATCGGTACGTTGAGCTAATTCGTTGGCGGGAAGCTCGGCATGCTCGTCAGGATGAACCTCGCACGAATAGTGATCGTCGACTCCGACGACGACAAGATGTCGATGATCGTTCTCCGCGAGGCCGAGGGCGAAAGGGCGTTTCCGATTCTCATCGGCGTCCATGAAGCCTATGCCATCGATCGCCGGACGAAGGGTATTCTCGTTCAGCGCCCGCTGACGCACGACTTGATCGAGCGACTCATCGAGCACTTGGACTGTCAACTCGAGCAGGTCGTCATCAGTGAGCTGCGAGATTCAACTTTCTACGCGAAGCTCATTTTGCGGCGGAACGGTGAGTTGATCGAGGTGGATTCGAGACCTTCCGACGCCATTGCCATCGGTGCCGGAACGGAGACGCCCATATTCGTGGATGAATCCGTCCTCGAGGAGGTTTGTCCGTCTTGACAAGAACCCTCAACGACTTCGAGGTATTGGGTGTGAACAGATGACGGTTGAACAAGACACGACCGTGCGGGCGTCGGCGGAATCGGTCACCGGTTGCGGCCCAGCCACTGCGGATCAATGCTGCAACGGGGTCTCACCGCTGGTCGGCGAGGTCGTCGAACGTCTCGATGGGAGCGGTCCCCGTTTTGCGGCCACCGCCCCCGGGCGGCTCGACGTGATGGGTGGGCTCGCGGAATACACTGGGGCGCTTGTTCTGAACCTGCCGCTCGCCGAACACGTGTGTGTGGCCGCCCAGCAACGCGGCGGCGGTGAGTTATCGATTACGCTCGCCGGCGCATTGAGCGGCGACGGCGGAACCTCGACGAAGTTCGCCTTGTCGGACTTCACCCCGCGCCCGGGTGTAGTGGTAGACGCCACGAAAGGCCTCGAGTTGCTCGGCGATTCCGGCAACTCCGCCGCGACGTGCATGGTCGGTGTCCTGGTCGAGGCCCTACGGGCCGGACTGCTTCCCGTTTTTCCCGATGGATTGTCGTTGGCCGCGGCGTCGACCTTGCATGACGTGAGTTGCGGTGGAGCCGAAGCGGCGACTTCCGTCGCGTCCCTGGTCGCGGCCGCCGCGGTCCTGGGCGTCAAGCCCGATCCGAACCAGGCCGCCCTGGCCTGTCAACGTGTAGAGAACGATTGGCTCGGTGTGCCGGTCGGTCCAGCCGATGCGGTTGGCTCGCTTCTGGGCGAACCGAATTCGCTGAGCGAAGTGCGGTGCGATCCGTGTACGTTGGCGGGGTCCATCGGTATGCCCGACGGCCTTCTCATCATCGGCATCGATTGTGGAGTGAAGCGCGCCGACGCGATGGCGAAGTACGTCCAAGTGCGCACGGCGACGTTCATGGGACGGGCCCTCGCCGATCGCATTATCCAGCACGACGGCATCGACATTACCCGGTGGGACGGCTACCTGTCTCGTCTTTCCGTTACGGATTTCGTCGAACGTTTTCGCGACCGGATCCCGACGAAGATGAAAGGACAGGAGTTCCTGGATCGCTTCGGTGAGACGGACGATTCGCTTACGACGATCGAGCCGCGCCTGGTCTACAAGATTCGGTCACGCATGGAACACCACATTTATGAACACGCCCGCTCCCGCCAGCTGGTCGAGTGTCTCTCTCGGGCGAGTCGCACCACGGACGACCGTGCCCTGACCGAGGCCGGCGAGTTGATGTACGCTTCGCATTGGAGTTACGGCCAGCGTTGCGGGCTCGGCAGCGTCGAGACCGATATGCTCGTCAACCTCGTACGCAAGCACGGGGAAAAGGCCGGCCTCTACGGCGCCAAGGTTACGGGACGCGGTTGCGGCGGTGTCGTCGCTGTCCTCATGACAACATCCGACCGCGCACGTTCCGCCGTCGAAGAGGCTGTCGCTACCTACACCACCAAGACCGGACACCAAGCCAAGATACTCAGCGGCGCGACCCCCGGCGCTCTGATCACCGGCGCGCAACCGGTGTGACGGCGGAATCTCGAACTGCGGATCGTGAACACCGATAGGTGTGCCCCTGCTCTCGAGCAGTGTGCGTATCGTACGAAAGCCCCCCTCGGCGCTGCTTGAAAGCAGAGGCACGCGGCGCCAACGTCGTAATGAGTATGAACCTATGACTGGATTTCCCTCCAAGTGTGTCCTTGCGATGTGTGTGCTGGCGGTTGTCCACCCGGCGGAGGCCTGCACGAACCTTCTGGTAACCTGCGGGGCGAGCGCGGATGGCTCCGTGATCATCACCTATACATGCGACGGTGAGTTTCACCCTCGCCTGAGGCGCGCCCCCGCCGCCGATCACGATCCGGGATCGTGGCTCGACATCACCGACTGGTCGGGCAACCTGCGAGGCCAGGTCAGGCAGGCCCCTCACACGTACGGAACGGTCAGCCTGATGAACGAGCATCAGCTCGTCATCGCCGAGACGACCTTCGTCGGTCGCGAGGAACTGATCAACCCCGAGGGGATGCTGCACTACTTCGATCTGATGAAGATCGCTCTGCAACGGGCCCGAACGGCTCGCGAGGCGATCACTGTTATGACCCAGCTCGTCGAAGAGTACGGCTACCGATCGAGCGGCGAGTCCTTCTCGATCGGTGATCCGCGGGAGGCGTGGATCCTGGAGATGATCGGGCCGGGACCGGGAGTCAAAGGGGCCCACTGGGTGGCCCGCAGAGTTCCGGATGGTTACATCGCAGCCCACGCCAACAGGGCACGGATCAGCGATTTCCCTCTCGACGATCCTGAGAACTGCCTCTACTCACCGAACGTGATCTCGTTCGCGGTCCAGAAGGGTTACTTCGATCCGGGAACGGAACTGCCGTTCAACTTCGCCGAGGCCTACTGCCCCGCAACGCCCGCCAGTCAGCGCTACGCCGAGACGAGAGTGTGGAGTCTGTTCCGCCGGGCCGCACCGTCGATGAACCTCCCGTCCGACTACCACCGGGCGGTAGAAGGCGCTCAGCCCTACCCGCTCTGGATCAAACCGGATAAGAAGTTGTCGGTGGGCGACGTGTTCTCTTTGATGCGCGACCACTACGAAGGAACCGATTTCGACATGACTAAGGGTGTCGATGCGGGCCCGTTCGGATCTCCTTTGCGCTGCCGACCGATGCAGTGGGTGGTCGACGGGGCTGATTATGCGTGGGAACGACCCATTTCCACTCAACAGACCGGCTTCTCCTTCGTGTCGCAATCGAGGTCGTGGCTACCCGATCCGATCGGCGGCGTGCTCTGGTACGGCGTCGACGACACTTACACTACCTGTTACACACCGCTTTACTGTGGCATCGATGCACTGCCGGACTCGTTCACCGTCGGTCGCTTGAGTGGGTTTTCCTGGGACTCA
>CBDUZY010000090.1:0-8347 GCA_965371825.1 uncultured bacterium | reverse complement strand
CAGACACCCGCCGCCTCGCCCGCGCAGAAGGAGTCCCACGAGACGTCGCAGCAGAACTGGTCCAGCTCGCATGTCGTCGCGCAGCAGTCCGGATCACCGCACCCGGTATCGCCGGTCGGTGACTCCACGAAGCAATCCCCGGTGCCCGTTCCGCACGCGTCGGCCCCGCATTCGATCGTGAGTCGTCCGTCGCCCTGCTCGCCGATGTAACCACCGATCCGGATCATGTAGTCCTGACCGGCGGTCGCCTGGAACGTGATCCGCGATTGGATGCCCTCCACACCCGTGCCGCAGTCGTCGTCGCTGCAGGCGAGCGGTTCCTCGGTGGGACAGCCGCAACCCTCGTACACGGCCATCTTCGTGTCGTAGTCACTTCCGCACAGGCTCACCAGCACCTCGTCCGTGCAGGACGCGGTGTAGCAGTACCAGACGTCGGACTGAATGTGCGTTCGTTCGAAGAAGTCGCACATGGTCGGCTCGTCAGGACCGTCAGTGGTCGCGTCGACGTTTGAGAAGGAGCCCGTGCCGTCCTCCACGGTTGTGGGTGACGCGCAGGAGTTGTTGGGCGGACCTACGGTCTCGACCTGGCAGGTCGAATCGCAGCCGTCGCCGTCGACGGTGTTCCCATCATCACACGTCTCGCCCGTCTCCGGGACGCCGTTGCCGCATTCCGGACCGCCTGACTCGATCGTACAGGTCGCGCTGCACCCGTCGCCGCTGGTGGTGTTTCCATCGTCGCACGCTTCGCCCGCCTCCCTGATTCCGTTGCCGCAGGTCGCACCGTTCGACTCGGTCGTACAGGTCGCGCTACACCCGTCGCCACTGGTAGTGTTTCCGTCGTCGCACTCTTCGGAGCCCTCGAGTGTCCCATCACCGCAGACCGGATCCGGGTCTTCCACGCACCCATTGGCGTCCACGTTCGCTCCACGGGCTGTGCCCGGGCACTGGTCAATGTCGTCAGGTACGCCGTCGCCGTCCGCATCCGGCGTGCCCGGCTCGCTGACCGGACATCCGACTTCATCGATATCGACGGTTGGCGGAGTGTCGGCGCATTCGTCAACGTCGTCCATCACTCCGTCGTCGTCCGTGTCGCGTTCGCTCGGGCCGCACCCGTTAGCATCAATGTCGCCCACTTCGTCGGCGGGCGTATCCAGGCAGTCGTCGTCATCATCGATTACGCCGTCGTCGTCACGATCCACCGGCGTTCCCGGAGGGGGGTCGCCGCTTGGAACGAATTCGGCACCTATAGAATCGACCACGGTCGCGTCGACGGTCAGCGGGTTGGTGAGTGGATCGTCGTCGCCTAGGTCGGCATCGAACCAACCGTCGAATTCCCACCCTGCCTCCGGGACGGCCACGAGCGTGACAATCGCCCCGTTCGCCGTCTGGTCCACGCGCCCGCTCCCCTCGGGATTCACGGTCCATTCGACCAGGTGGTCCCCGGGGACGTCCGGCGTCGGCGGACAACCGGTCAGAGTCAGGACAAATACCGCAAGAAACGACACGGTAACGGCCGGCCAGCGCCGACGTGAGCCTTCCACTAGCACAATGTATCTCCTTCTCCCCCACGCGGATGAAGTGAACCGACACCTCTTTCCGCCACCCCATTCCGAAGCGGCTGCCCGTTGAGGAACCTGTCTTAGGAACTTTATGCCCAGACCAAGGGTCAGGGCAAGGGCTCTTATAACGTATGAATCGCAGTTATCGGATGAGCCATCCCTCGTGTAACAAGCGAAAGCACTTGCGGCGGCTTCCCCGCCCCCGTAGATTATCCGACTTCGCGGTCGCCGGCGTAGTGCGGCGGCCAGCGGGCGACAGATGGGTGAGAGTCACGACGCAGGAGCCGGAGCGAAAATGTCCGATACAGGTACGTTTCGCGTGGGTGTGGGGTACGACATCCACCGCTTGGTCGAGGGCCGAAAGCTGATCGCCGGCGGGATTGAGATCCCCCACCGCACCGGATTGATAGGCCACAGCGACGCCGATGTGGTGCTCCATGCCGTCGCGGACGCCCTGCTGGGAGCCGCCGGACTGCCGGACATCGGTGACCTTTTTCCGGCTAGCGACCCGGCGCTTAAGGACGCGGACAGCCGCGCGTTGTTGAGTGATGTCGCCAAACGAGTCTCCCAGGCGGGACTGTCGATTCAGAACATCGACGTGATCGTCCACGCGGAGGCGCCGAAGATGTCGCCCTATAAGCGTCCGATGGCGGAATCGATTGCTGCCGCGGCGGGCTGCCCACCGGACCGCGTGAGCGTGAAGGCCAAGACGAACGAGGGCGTGGGCCCCGTGGGCCACGCCGACGCAATCGCGTGTACAGCCGTCGCTCTGCTTGCCGCCAAATGAAACATGGATGGGGCCGGATGGTGACCGCCTCGGGCGTCCGGAAACGAATGAAACAGTCGCGCATCTAATCGGTCGCGAACCGCGACGTCGTGTGAGGAAAGCAACACATGGGCCTGGTCGTTTACAACACGTTGACGCGTAAGAAGGAACCGTTCGAGCCGGTAACACCGGGCAAGGTGGGCATCTACCTTTGCGGACCGACGGTCTACAAACCCAGCCATATCGGACACGCCGTCGGGCCCATCATCTTCGACGCCATCAAACGCTACCTCGTCCACCGTGGTTTCGACGTAACCTGGGTGGTCAACATCACCGACGTCGACGACAAGCTGATCATCGAGGCCGACGACCAAGGCACCACGACGTTCGCCCTCGCGGAGCGCATAACCAAGGACTATCTCGACGCGATGGCCACGCTGCACGTCGACGGCATCGACATTATGCCCAAGGCGTCCGAGCACATCCCTGACATTATCGCCATCGTCGAGCGCCTGATTGAACGCGGGATCGCCTACCCGTCCAACGGCGACGTCTACTTCGACGTCACCAAGGACGACGGCTACGGTAAGCTCTCCAACCGCCGCGTCGGCGAGCAAGCAGGACAGCGCGAACTCCAAAGCAGCGAGAAACGCAACCCCGGCGACTTCGCCCTCTGGAAGGCGGCCAAACCCAACGAACCCGACGAGGTCAAGTTCGACTCGCCGTGGGGTCAGGGCAGACCCGGCTGGCACATCGAGTGCTCGGCCATGGCAATGCGATACCTGGGCGAGACGTTCGACATCCACGGCGGCGGTCTCGACCTGGTCTTCCCGCATCACGAGAACGAGGTCGCCCAGTCCGAGTGTGCCTCGGGCAAGCCGTTTGCCAAGTACTGGATGCACAACGGCCTCACCCGGGTCAACACCAAGAAGATATCCAAGTCGGACGCCTCGCCCGAGATGCAGGCAGCCCTCGCTAAGATGACCCTGCACAATCTGCTCGATGAGTACCCCGGTGAGCTGATCCGGTTCTTCGTGCTGAGTACCCAGTACCGGCGGCCCATCGAGTACTCGGTCGAGGAGATCGAGAGCAAGCGAAAGGGTCTCGACGCTTTCTACCGCCTCTTCGAGCGCGTCGAGCGAATATGCGGCATGTCGCCATACGAGGTTACGCCTACTTGCAGACCGGGCGCCGCCGCGTGCAAGGACCTTCTCGCCCTGCAACTCACGGAGGCCTGTGTAAACACTTTCGAACAGTTCACTCAGGCGATGGACGACGACTTCAACACCGCGGGGGCGATCGCCTCACTTTTCGACTTCGCGGGGAAGATCAACAGGTTCATCGAAGAGGAGAACCTGGACAAGGGTGGAAGCGAGGAGAGCAAGAAAGATGCTCTCGGCACCGCTGCGAGCCTTATCGCCCTTGGACGTCTGATCGGCCTGTTCCTCGAGCCGCCGGCGAAGAAAGCCGCCGGGGACGACTCGCTGACCGACAAGGCCATGCAGGTCCTTATCCAGGTCCGCCAGCACCTGCGCAAGAAGAAGGACTTCGAGTCCTCCGACCTGATCCGCGATCTCCTGGCTGATAGCGGAATTACCCTCGAGGACCGCCCCGGCGGAACCATCTGGCGCGCGGGCTAGCTGTCGACCACATTCCGCTCGCAGCGCCCACACCGTGCTCTGGATCGGCGGACTGGCTGGGGTGTCGCTGCGTCGCTATGATGGCGCCCCGAATGTAACCAGAGCCCGACGCGTGCGGCGATGAGACGCGGTTCGGCAGCGTGCGGGAAGCGTCGGGACGTCGGAAGAAACGGAGGTACAACCCATGAAAGTCTTGATCGCGGACAAGTTTCCGGAGCAATGGATGGCCGGTCTGAAGACGGCCGGTGCCGAGGTCGTGCTCAACCCGGAGCTGAAAGAGGGCGCCCTACTCGCGGCTATCAAGGAGAACGCGTGCAATGTGCTCGTGGTCAGGAGCACGAAAGTAAGTGCCGAGATGCTCGGGGCCACGCCGGAGCTGAAGCTCGTGATCCGCGCCGGCTCCGGTTACGACACTATAGACCACAAGAACGCCGCCCAGCGCGGCATCAGCGTGGCCAACTGCCCCGGCAAGAACTCGGTCGCCGTCGCCGAGCTGACCATCGGTTTGATGATCGCCCTGGACCGCCGGATCGTGGACGGTGCGACTGACCTGCGGAAAGGCGTGTGGAACAAGAAGGAGTACGGGAAAGCCCGCGGATTGAAGGGCCGGACGCTCGGCGTCGTGGGTCTCGGTCGCATCGGATACGAACTCGCAAAGCGGGCCAAGGCCTTCGACATGAAGCTCATCTACTCGGACGTCGTCGACTACCCCGACTTCGAGAAAGAGCTCGGCATCCGCAAGGTGTCGTTCGACGCGGTCCTGGCGGAGTCCGACTTCATCAGCCTGCACGTGCCCGGCGGGGACAAGACCAAGCACATCATCGGCGCCGGCGAGCTGGCCAAGATGAAACCGACCGCCTTCGTGATCAACTGCAGCCGGGGCGGAACGGTGGACGAGGTGGCCCTGGCGAAGGCCGTCGAATCCGGCAAGCTCGGTGGAGCCGCCCTCGACGTCTACGAGATCGAGCCGGCCGCAACGGACAAGGAGTTCAAGGACCCCGTCGTTCACGCCCCGCGGATCTACGGCACGCACCACATCGGGGCATCGACCGCGCAGGCCCAGGATGCGGTCGCCGAAGAGGTCGTGAAGATCGTCCGGACCTTCGCCGAGAAGGGCGAGGTTCTCAACTGCGTCAACCGCGGTTAGAAAACCGCCCACACATTGTGAAATTAAGGAAGCGCCGCCCGCGGTGGGCGGCGCTCTTGCGTTAATGGCGATTCAACAGAGGGTATTTCGGGTACCGGAGTACGCCCTAAGCGACTCGAGCCGGCTTTTTTTCGTTCGAGTGATGTACGCCTCGGCACTCCGATCCCGGATCGCATTCGCACGGAGACCTCTCGACCACATCTTCTCCGAGGGCATCGGCCGTTTGCTGCCGCAACCGGTCCACCTGGGCGGCGATCGACTCGAGCGCCTGCTTACAGGTCTGCTCATCGGCGTCCGAACACTCCCTCGCCTTGTCGAGAACATCCGACAGGGTGGATAGCTGATTCTGCTTGTCCCTTCGCAGCGTCTGCACGGCTCTCGAGAATCCTGCGAACAGCTCCTTGAACTCGTCCTTCCGGCGCAGGGCACGCACCTTCGGCAACCGTCCGCCGACCAGCTCCGAGAAATGCCGTTCGAGGATGAACAGCGGACCGCAAACACGATGCGTCACGATCACGCACCAGATCCCCATCGCCCCGCCCGTAAGCACGGAAAAGGCGAACGCCGTGAACAGAACGATCGTACCGACACTTGCGGCGTACTCCGACGGATGGAGGAACCGTTGCCGCGCCTGCTCGTGCAGAATGGTGTAAAGAACACAGCTCATTATCGAAGTACACAGAAACACCCCCAGCGACATCGTTAGTGCGTACTTCCACTGGAAGGCGGAGTTGATGACGTACCTTCGCCGACGGTTCTGATTGATGACCTTGTGGCTATGTTCGTCACACTGCTTGTGTTGCATCGCAAACGACCTTTCCATCTCGCGAGTTAACTGCCGAGGCCTGACACCGGTCCTCCCGCACGGACGTTCTCCGGCGACTGACGGACAATCCGAGGTATAGGTTACAATTCCCCCGCCTCCGGAACGCACTTTGTCGCAGGCTTTCTCGCCGATCGCCCATTCTCGCTCCCATAACTGCGAGAGCCTTCGTCCTATCTGTCGGCTTCGAGGTCAGTCGCTTCCTTCCGAAGATCCGCGGGCGATGACCGTAGTGGTTTCCCTGCTCACCGGGTTGCCCGGGGCAATGTGGAATCGTACCGTCGAAGCGCCTGGCGGAGAGACAGGCCCTAGAAAAACGGGTGATACGACCGCTGGGAGTCGGCGGCGTGCCCGGGACGGATCGGGTCGAGATTTGCGGCGTGATGAGCCGCGGAAGCCCTCGTCCGATTAAGTTCGTAAGCTTATCCACCCAGGCATGGGTTATCGCTCCGAGATGAGCTGAGTAGAGAATAATGAAGAGAAATCCTTGCCCGCCGTTGCGGGGAATCGTAAGGTTTGGGAGGTATCCTTGTTGGCAAACCAATCGCAAGATTGGGACGCAAAGCGTTGAGTCCGCCTCACCGGCGGATTGTCGCGCTGCCTGGATGGCCGCAGCGGGTGGCTTTCCGGACGGAAGGGAAAAGAAAGAAGCTCCTCAGGAGGGCATCTAAATGAAATCTTTGCGCCCCACGGACTCGAAGTCTAGACGTCGCGGTGCGACGGTCGTACTCACGGCCATTTCGCTCGTCACCCTCTTGCTATGCGCATCACTCGCGGTTGACGTCGGCTATATATGCGCGCTGACCGCCGAGGCCCAGAACAACGCCGACGCCGGCGCCCTGGCCGGTGCCAACCTCCTAATGGAGGAAAAGTCCCATATGCTGAGGGAGCGGGTGCTCAAGCTTATCGGAAAGAACCAAAGGCCTCAGAGGTTCCTCTCTCTCGACGATCAGCTCATCGAAGTCGGCGTATGGGACTCCGTAAACCAGAAGTTCATTCCGCTACCGGAGGAGGAGTGGGAGGACGGAGCATTTGCCGTACGCGTCCGCGCCGCACGCAACCGCGTGCCGCTGTTCTTCGCCGCGATCGCCGGCAGAACACACACAGACGTCTGGCGTGAGGCCGTGGCCGTTGGAAGTCGAGATTGCGAAGGAATCTGGGGGCTGGAAGGCATCGACGTCGTCGGCACCCCGCTCACGGACAGCTACGACTCCAGTGACGGCCCGTATGACGCCCTCACCGCGGGGAGCAACGGAGATCTTTGCAGCGGACGGTATATCACGACCACCGGAACAACCGACGTCAACGGCGATGCGATGGCCGGCTTCGGGTACCCGGTAACCGTCAAGGGTGGCGCTTACATCACCGGCATGACGTCGTCGAACATCGGTGGCGTAACGGCCCCACCGGTCGAGTTCGGGGAAGTCGAATTCGCCAACGACAACGCCTCGATCGGGCTAACGGATGGTGGGCGAGATCCCTTCAACGGAGGATTGGACTTCCGGATGGCCGCCGGCGACAGTCTCACCATTAATCCGGGAACCTACTTCTTCGAATCGATGGACGTTCATTCAACATCGACGCTAACGTTTACGGGCCCGACCACGATCTACGTGAAGGACAACATCGACATCGCAGGCGCGGGCATCATCAATGATACCAAGGATGCGAACAACCTGACGTTCATGACCGGCGGGACGGACGTGAAGCTCGGTGGGGCCTTTGCGTTTTACGGGACGGTCTATGCTCCGTACGCGGACGTGAACCTCGGTGGGACCGCCGACTATTACGGTGCGCTCGTCGGGCGGACAGTGAAGATGCACGGGACCTTCGAGGTCCACGTGGATGAGTCACTGCCCATGTTGGCCTGGTTCAATGCGCCACCGGTGCAGCTGGTCAAGTAGGTGGAATGACGGCCCGTGATAAGGGCCGATGAAGCGCAGAGGCACGGGAGCGTGCCGATGCACGTCCGGAGAGGGACGAAGCCGTGAATACCAAGATCCTCCATACCAGCGGTCCCCAACGCAGGGAGACGTATGTCCGCTGGTTCATCTCGCACGACGCCGGTGCGGCCGCCACTGAGTACGCGACCGTGCTGGCCGTTATCATCATCGGCGTAATCGTGTCTCTCATGTCGCTCGGCCAGAAGGTCGGTGGCACCGTCGGAACCGTCGACTCCGCGCTCGCCATGGCCGGCGGACTCGGCGGCGCCGGCGGCTCTGACCAGGGCGGCGGAGGAGACAGCGCGGCCGGGGGAAGCAGCAGCAGTGGAAGCGACGCCGGTGCCGATAGTGGCGCCGGTGGCGGCCGGGGTAACGGCAATGGCAACGGCGCAGGAAACGGCGGAGGCAAGGGCGGCGGAAAAGGCAATGGTGCCGGCAACGGAAATGGCAACGGCGGAGGCAAGGGCGG
>CBDUZY010000089.1:0-8361 GCA_965371825.1 uncultured bacterium | reverse complement strand
TGAAAGGCTTGCCCTACACCCACGCCGGCGACTTCGGCCCCTGCACCGACGCCTGTCCGGGTGAGGCCGCGTGCCCGTAGACCTGCGCCAGCCTACGGGCTTGTCGCCGATGGATCCGCGGCGCGTCCGTATCGAGCGATGTTGCCGGTCAAGTCGTGTGGCTGTGAGCGGGCTGGCGGTCCAAGCCGTATCGTTTCATTTTCTTGTAGAGCGTCGTGCGGTTGATGTCGAGCTGTTCGGCGGTGAGCTGGCGGTTCCAGCCGTTCGCCCGCAGAGCGGCCTCGAGAATTCGCCGCTCAGGTTCCTCCAGAGCCTGCTTCAGGGGCATTGGTTTATACGCCGCCAGTGGTTCAGCGGTGGCGGCCGCCGTTACGAGCTTCTCCGGCAGATCACCGACTTGGATTCTGTGCCCCTTACACAGCACGACCGCCCGTTCGACGACGTTCTCCAACTCGCGCACGTTCCCCGGCCAGCGGTAGCTTTGCAGGATACCCATCGCTTCGTCGTCGAAGTCGAGAACCGAGCGTTTCATCTCCGTGCAGAATCCGTTCAAAAAGTGCCTCGCGAGCAGCGGGATATCGCCCACGCGTTCGGACAGGCTGGGCATGTCGATCGTTATGACGTTGACGCGGTAGAAAAGGTCCTCGCGGAACCGCCCCGCCTTCATCTCAGCCTCGAGGTCTACGTTGGTCGCCAGAAGGATCCGTACGTCGACGGTCTCGGTCTTGTTGCTGCCGATGGGGTCGAACTCCTGTGACTGGAGCACGCGCAGGAGCTTGACCTGCAGCGCGGGTGAAGCGGTGGAGATCTCGTCCAGGAAAATCGTTCCCTCGTGGGCGGCTTTGAATTTCCCCGCCTTGTTGGCGACCGCCCCGGTAAACGCACCGCGAACGTGTCCGAACAGCTCGCTTTCCAGAAGCGTCTCGGGTATCGCCCCGCAGCTAACCTCGATGAACGGCTTGTCACCCCGCCCGCTCAACTGATGAACTACTTTGGCGATCAGGGATTTGCCCGTCCCCGAGGGACCCTGGAACATCACGGTTACTTTGGACGATGCTACCGACTCGACCAGATCGAACATCTTCAGCATCCGGTAGTCATGTCCGACGACGCTTCCGAGGCCGTAGCGCAGGTCAAGCGTCTGCTTCAGGATCCTGTTCTCGCTGAGTATTGCCTGCTGGGCGAGAGCCCGCTCGACGCACACCTTCAGCTCGTCGTCGATGATCGGCTTGGTCAGATAGTCATAAGCGCCCATCTTGATCGCCTCGACGGCGCTCTCGATGGTGCCGTAGGCCGTCATCATGATGACCACGGTCTCCGGCGAGCGCCGCCGAACGGTGTGAAGCAGCTCGAAGCCGTTGCCGCCGGGCATGTTGACGTCGCTGATGATCAGATCGACGGGTTGCTGATCGACAACCTGAATCGCGTCAGCAAAAGAGGCGGCACGCTCGACCTGATAACCCTCGAAACGTAGAAACTCAAACAGGGAATCGAGGATGATGTTGTCGTCGTCGACGACCAGAACACGGGCTGTGCTTTCATCCGCTGTAACCATTACCCTATTTCGTCGCTTTCAGATAAGCGTCCAGTGCATTGTCCGGCGGCAGCCCGTCGAGAACCCGCCGTCGCCCGGGGCGGTAGTTCGCGCGACTCACCGGACGGGCGGCAGCTCCTTTCCGGAAGCCGAATCGTGAAGACCGCGCCGCCGTTCTCACCCGGCGCGGCCGTGATCGTTCCGTCCATGTCCTCGATAAAGTCCTTGCAGATCGCCAGCCCCAAGCCGGTCCCTTTGCCCGGATCTTTCGTAGTGAAGAAGGGCTCGAACACCTTCTCGGGCGGCGTGGGCAACCCGGCACCGGTGTCGCTTACTCGGATCACCACCTCATCACCCACGACTCCGCACGAGACGGAAAGGCGGCCGCCGTCGGGCATCGCATCGATCGCGTTCCTGAGGACGTTGCAGCAAACTTGGTAAAGGCGGCTCCCCCGAACGGAGGGCAGGTCGCTCGTTTGGAAATCCGCCGTGACGACGACCCGATTCGTCTCCGCCCGTGCTGCGGTCGCGCGAATCGATTCCTCAATGATCTGGTCGATTCCAGCTTCGTCGAACTCTCCGCCGGTCGCGCGGGAAAACTCGAGGAGGTCGCCGATTATCTGCACCATCCGCATGAGCCCCGTACGCGACTCCGCCAGGTAGGTCTTCAGCCTCGGCTCGGGTGTGTCATCCGCGACGCGGAGGGCGAGGTTTACGTATCTGAGAATACCGTCCAGCGGATTGTTCAGCTCGTGAGCCACACGTGTCGCGAGCTTCCCGAGCGAAGTAAGCCGTCGTGCGACCTCGTGACGCTCTTCTGAAGCTTCGCGCTGAGTCTGCTCGACGATCAAGACCGCAACCGAGTCGCTCTCGCCCGGGCGAGGCCCACGGATCCGCGTGCAGTGGACGGACACGAGTCGTGGCCCACTGCCGGTCGATCCGGGAAGAGCACACTCGAATCGCCGCGCCTTGCCCGACTCGAGCACGCCCGAGAACTCCGCCGCCCAGCCCTCAAACGGTCCGAGAAAACGGGTGCCTTCGAGCGCTGACTCGACATCCAACGCATCGGGCAGCCATGATGCCGCCGTCTCGTTGCGAAAGTGAATCGAGAGCTGGGCGTCAACGACGAGAACGCCCGCTCCCAGGGCGTTCAGTACCTCCAGGGAGGCCGGCGAAGGAACGTCCAAAGAGACCGGCGAAGGAGCGTCCAAAGAGGACGGCGAAGGATCGTCTTCGCCGACTCGCGGTGGAGCAGTATGTTGATCGTCGCTCATGGTACGAATCGTCTGTGTTGGCTGTGGGCCGACTGTTGACGGGAAGCCGTCGTGTCCCGCGATGGCAACGTGTCGTGAGGCTCCCATTCATCATCGGCAAGACGGAGGCCCGGTTTCAGGCGGTGTTGACTCACCGCAACAGAAGACCGTCGCAGCCGGGAAACATCCGCGTTTTCCGGACACCGTCACTGCGATTATGGGGCCTGCCGGTCGCGGCCGCCGGCGCTGCACTCCCAGGACGCCCATCCCGGAAATGGTCCGGAGAACAGGCAGTCCCTTGTCATGGGCCTGGATACCGCAACCCGCCGGCCGCAACCAAAGCGGCAGACGCCGAGCCCGGATTCCGGAAGGTCTGGACCCGTGCGGACGCCCGGATGGATCGCCCGCGCGTCACGGTTGATTGCAACGGCAACTCACAGCTCGTATCCCCGACATGACGGCGGGGCTTGCGTGTACTCGACGCAACCGCGATAGTACCGAAGCATCCGCGGTGCGGAACATCCCCGTCGCGGCTGGGAGACTAGAGTATGCCCGCAATCAGAGACATGTTTCGCGACTCCCCGTTCGAGCCGCTACGGTATCACATGGAAGCGGTGCGCAAGTGCGTGGCGCTGGTCCCGGAGATGTTCGAGGCGGTCCGCGACCGCCGATACGACGATCTCGAAAAGGCTGCGAAAAAGGTCTTCAAAGCCGAGCACAAGGCGGACATCATCAAGAACGAGATTCGCCAGACGATCCCCAAGCGGTTCTTCCTTCCCGTCTATCGCGGCGATCTTCTGGGTTACGTGAAGCTCCAGGACGACATGGCCGACTCCGCGGAGGACGTGGGCGTCCTGCTTACGCTCAAACAACTTATCCTTCCACAGGCGCTGGTTGCGCCGACGTTCGAGTACCTCGCCAAGGTCGTGGAGGTCTGCGATAAAACGTACGCCATCTCGGACTACCTCCCGACGCTGCTCGCGGGCGACATGGTGGGTGCCGAGGCGGAGCACGCCGTGAATCTCGTCGTCGATGTCGAGCAAACCGAGTGGGAGGCTGACCGTCTCCAGTACACCGTGTCACAGAAGCTGTTCACTCTCGAGGATGAGATGACCGCCACGGATACGATGCTGTGGTTCAGGATCTTCGGAGAACTCGGCCAGCTCGCCAACTTCGCTGAGAAGACCGGCGACCGGCTCCGTCGGATGCTCGCGACATAGCGACGACCTCGTCTTGACGGGCAATACGAATCGCACGGAGGGGATTAACGAATGAGAGCAGAGGAGGCTTGAACGCGCGGGCGATCGATCCTGTCCCAGACGTCCGGTGACATTAGTAGTGTTCGTCCTGATTCGCGCGTCGATTCTTCATGATAGCCGATGTTGACCCAACTGGCCTCGGTACCTGGTTCGAGCGAGCCTGTCTCTTCTTTGCGGTGGCGATGCTCATATGGGATACCGTTGAGGTTGGGCGCAACGACGCTGCGAACCTCGTGAATGCGGTGTTAGGCGCCCGGGTGATGCGGCGTATGCCCGCCATAATGCTCGCGGGGGCTGCGGTCGTTCTCGGCGCCGTTCTCAGCTCGAGCGTTATCGACACCGCCCGTAAGGGAATCTTCGATCCGATGGTGCTGCTGACGCTCAAGGCTGCACTCACGGTCTACATCTCGGTGTACATTGTGGACACCGTGTTGCTCTACGGCTACTCGGCGTTCGGGATGCCGGTGAGCACAACGGCCTGTCTGGTCTTCGAACTGTTGGGCGCGGCGGCGGCGATCAACATCGCCGCGATAAACTGGAACAAGGCCGGGTTGGTGATCGCCGGAATCGCCTGCTCGATCATTCTCTCCGGTTTTGCCAGCTTTCTTGTACAACGTGCGGCTCGCGGGGCAATCAGGGACCGAACAACGCACCTGCCCACACTCTTGCTCCACGGAGGGTGGGTCGGTGGCGGTTTGTTGGCCGGACTCCTGTACTTCCTCCTCTTAAAAGGGATGAAGAGCGTTGCGTTCATCAAGGAGTTCAACATCTGGCTCCATCAACTCGAGGAGAATGCCCACGTCACCGTAGGTGGTGCCTCACTCGTGCTGTTCTTGTGGGGCGTATGTGCGATCTTCATCCACGCGGTCCTCGTGATCTACCGAAAACGGGCGGCTAAGTTGCTGTTCCCCGTGCTGGCTGTTCTCGGAATGATCGCAATGGGCTTCGCATTCGGACAGAATGATCTGGCAAACTGCGCATCGCCGGGACTGGCTTCCATCGCTCTGCTGCGAGAACAGAGCCTTGAAATCGGAACGGAGGTTCCGATCGCGTGGTGGATGCTTCTCATATGCGGCCTGCTGCTCTTCGCCGGGATGACCACGCAGAACGCGGAACGCGTCACGAAGGCGGCCGTCGCCACAGGTAGCATGGGCGATCACGTAGCCTTGTGGGCGCCGCAGTGGTGTCTGAAGATTGCTCGTGAAGCCCTTCGGCGGCGGAAGCGAGTCCCGGCGCTTGCTCCTCGTGGATTGCTCACGGAATCCGGAGAGACGATCCACTACGATTCACTCCGGGCCTGCGTGATCATGTCGGTGTCGGCTTGCATAATCGCGACCGCGAGCAGCCTCGGTCTTCCCGTATCCACAACCTACGTGGCGTTCGCCGCGGTCGTAGCGACGGGGATGGCCGATCGTATTTTCCATCGCGGCGACGCGGCGCTCAAGCTGGGCCGGGCGATCTGGGTGGTATCGAGCTGGGTAATCTCCGCGCTCATAGCGGTAGTTGCGACGTTCTTCGTCGCGAAGGTTGTTTACCAATTTGAGACCGCCGGGATCATCGCTTGCGTGCTGTGCAACCTCATCATCCGGCGCGTTCTCAAGAAACGTGCCGACAGGCTGGCTCGATTGGTCGAGGAAGAGGCCTATGAGCGTGCCCACCCGGAGGAATTCGCCCTCGAGGACGCCTAGTTGCCCGCGATCCGACTCGTAATAGTACGGCCTGCCATACCGCTAACGTTCGTCTGTTCCGACAGCGTTGGGCACTGCAAGTATATCGCCCGCTGTAACGCGGGATGCGGCGCAACGTAGCGCTGGGCCAGGCAGCTGAGGAGGACCGATGTTGCCGCATCGACGTTTGGTCTGCATGAACCTGCTGAGCCTTTCTCTAGCGCTGATAGCCGCGGCTTCCGCGCCGGCGGCCGCGGACGAGAAAACGCGAGCATCGGGAGCCGCCGAACAGCCCGCGTTGCACGGCCCACTCGACGTTGGCTACAGGTACATGACCGGGGACTGGGACGGGGCGCGCACTGAACTCGAGGATCTCGGCGTTACGGTCAAGATTCGTTTGATGAACGAGATCATGGTCAACATGCACGGCGGCAAGGAGACAACAAATGGGCACGATACCGGGGGCACCTACGATTTCAACATCTACGTCGACATGGACAAGCTCTTCGACATTCCGGACGCCACGTTCTGGATTCGCGCCAAAGGTACTTGGGGCGGCGACGACTCCGACTTCGACAAGGAGAAGGTCGGAGGGCTGTTCAAGACTAACCAGGACGTCAGTGCCGAGGAGCCGATCTTCGTCGACAAGTGGCACTGGCAGCAGTTCTTCTTCGACAAGAAGCTCGAGTTTCGGCTGGGACGGCTTGAGCCGGTCAAGGATCTGGTTGACCGCGGACAGGTCATGGGGCACGAGGATAAGTACTTCATGAATCAGGCCTTGGTGCGGAATGCAACGATCCCGGCAACCAAGGGGCTGGGCGTATTCGCCAAATGGAAGTTCACGGATCATGCTTACGTGAGTGCGGCTGCGCTCGATGCTCATGCCAAGAACAGGCAAACGAACTTCAACACCGGCTTCCATGACGAAGACGAATACAAGTTCTACGGCGAGTTGGGCTGCAAACCACAACTGAACTCGGGCAAAGGTAAGCTACGCGGACACTATCGCATTGGGGCATGGTATGACCCCAGGCAGTTGAAGCAGTTCCGCGACACACTCGACGGGCGCCGTGAGGAGCACTTCGATGTCGGTGATTGGGGATACTACGTCGGATTCGACCAGATGATATGGAAGGAGAACGACGACTCGGAGGACAGGCAGGGCATCAAGATCGCGGCTCGATATGGGCATGCCGACGGCGAGGTCCACAGAATCGAAGACTTCTGGGCGTTCGCCGCTCAATATGAGGGCCTACTCTCCGAGCGCGATGAGGACATCCTCGGGATAGGCGTGGCCCAAGGCATCCTGGCTGACGAGTACGAGCGTGTTAATCCCGGTGCCGATCGCGAGACGGTCTACGAAATGTACTACTCGATCAAGCTGGCTCCGTGGCTGTGGATCAGCCCGGACCTTCAGTTCATCACCAACGCCGGCGGCGACGAGGACGACAACGATGCCTTCGTCGCGGGCCTGCGTTTCAGGATGAATCTGTAATTGCGCTCGTTAAGACAAAGAAACAACTTGACAGCTAGACTCACGTCCGCGACGTGCCGACAGTCAGGTCTTTGACGCCGCGCGGATCAACTCTCCGATTCTCCCAAGGTGATAGTCGTCGTGCTCGGAGTCGAAGTAGGCTATGTCGACTATGCGCATCGGCTGATTGAGGCGCGGGTGCAGGGCGGACTTGCCCCAGTCGTCGGGATCGAGCGACTCGTACTGCGTAACGATCTTCGCGCGCTGGGCCCGAAGCGCCGCTAACAGCGCCTCGATGTCGGTAGCGTCGTGGTTGGCTGTGTTGGACTTCGGGTTGGACATGTCCGCGGCGACGAGTTTGGATTCACCGGCGAGAATCTGCTCGATTCGGCGCTGAAACAGAGGGCTGACGTCGGCCAGGTGCCCGATGTTCGTCTTGATCGACCAGCCTCCGTCGGGCGGTCTGTACGTCAGCACCTCTTGACTCAGACCGCGCACCCTCTCCTCCAGACACGCCGGCGCGCCGCGCGTCCGCTCGAGTAGATCGGGCCACTTCGACACCGGGTAGTCGAAGCTGAACTTACGCTCAATCCAAGGCCATTTTATCATGGTAATTCCCATTTTGTAGGAATACTCCGCGCGAATGAGTCGCGGCATCGGCGTCGACCGGGCGTTACTTCTGCCGCGGTCAGTCCACGAGCTTGGACTCAGGCACGTCCTCGGCACGCTTCTTGAGACGGAATTGATCCGGACGCTCCGCAAGAACCTTCCGGAGCCAGGATTGGGTGTACCCCTTCTCGCGCGCCCGACCCGGTTTCTCCTGAACGTATCCGTCGTTGTACTTGGTGACCAGATGCTCAGCCAGAGCGCGCCACCGTTTCACGGTCATCTCGCCATGCCCCACCGAGTAGTCGGTCAAGTAACGGGTCAGCAGCGCCGGATTCGACTTGGCCAGTTCGACCGCGGTACGCTCGACAACCGGCTGCAGATCGAGCAGCGATCCTTCTATGTCAGCTTGAACGGCCTGTATGTCCTCGATCATACGAGAGTAGCGCAGGTTTGCGAAATTGGCCGTGAAGTTGAAGACCCACCAGGCTGAGTCCCAGGAAAACCCACTCACGCGACCGACGGTGAACGAGTCCGGCAGTGCATCGATGCCACAGTAAAGCGGTGT
>CBDUZY010000088.1:0-8370 GCA_965371825.1 uncultured bacterium | reverse complement strand
GAGTCGTCGCAGGCCGTGCCGTTGGTCACGTCCGCGTATTGACAGCCCAGCACCGCATCGCACGTGTCAGTTGTGCAGACGTTGCTGTCATCGCAGTCGAGCGCCGTACCCGAGTCGCAGGTGTCGGTGCTCTCGTTGCAGGTCTCGTCCCCGTTGCAGACATCACCGTCAAGGCAGTCCCTGGCTGTGTAGTCGCAGGTCCCTGAAGGTCCGGGGTTGAGGCACGTGTCGATCGTGCAGTAAAGCGTGTCGTCGCACTCGGCGTCAGTCGTACACTGTGCGAGCGCGGGCGTAGCCCCGGCGGACCACGACCCGATTGTTATAAGCGCAAGGTAAAACCATCCCCTACGAGCGATCATGATTGACCCTCCGCGGGCGGATGTCTTCCGGTGCAGCCAATAGGCTCAAGCGGAGTGCATCGGCCCGAATCGCTCCCCACAACTACATGCAACACTATGGGTCGACGCGATGCGCCAACTCCCCCTCGGACTTCCTCCCTCTTCCCTGACGAGGAACTCGCCGAGAAACGGGTTCGCCGATTTTACCTCAATCCTGTGAGTTCTTCAACCTGGTGGGCCTTGGGAGCTAGTTCTTGGCGTCCACCATGAACGGATTATGGAAAGTCGAGGGCGATGGACGATATCGGCCTTAGGCGTCTGCGGGCGATTACATCGTTGAGGCGTCCGGAGGCCGCTTGCAGTCGCCTCCGGCGGACGACCGTCCGTGCGGAAGGGCGACCCAGTTGCACCAACGTCGAACACTTTTCTTGGCTATTTTGCTTGGAAGCCACGACCGAGAACCAGCGACACCGGAAGCGACGTCCCTGTTGTCCGGCTCAGGTGCGCCGGCGGCCGCCACCGTTCCGCCCGGCAGGGGCGTACGTTGGGCGCGCCAGCGAGGGCGAACGGAGTCAGTGCAACCTTCCGCTGCGGAAAATTGCCCAGGTGAGGCCCAGGCCGAGGACGCCGGCGATCAGGTAGCCCATTACGCCGAAGTGCTGCACCTTGACGCCGAAAATCGTTACGTCGGTGGCGGCACTGATCACGACCGAACTGCCCACGATGATCGCGGCGATCACGATCGAAAACGCCAGTCGGTTGCTCGATCGATCCAGCTCGTTGATGAGGCGATCGATGTTCTCATGGCGCACGTCCAACCGCCAACCGCCGGACGCAAGCCGGCGCAGGGCCTGACGCAACTGAGCGGGCGCCCGCCGGGCGATGCTCAGCGCATGCCAACCCGCGAGGGCGCCTCCACGTGCGAAGGCCTTGGGTGAGAAGCGGTCGGCTAGCGTCTTCTTGAGCCTCGGTCGAAGCAGCTCGAGTACGTCCAACTCCGGATCGAGGCGCGTCGTAACGCTCGTAATAGTGGCGAAGGCCTTGATAAGCATGATCATGTCGCGCGGCACGACGACGTCGTGGCGGCGGATCACGTCGGAGAACTCGGTGAAGAGCGTCCTCAGGTCGAATCGCTTGAGCGGCAGGCCGTAGTACTTGTCGAACAGCTGCTGGAGGGCCCGGTGCAGGCTCTGCCGGTCCGTCTCCAGACCTACAGCTCCCAGGTCCGCCAGGGCGTCGATCACCACCTCGACCTCGCGGTTGACGCTGGCGTAAATCATCACCACGAGCTCGTCCATCCACTCGTCGGTGATCGAGCCAACCTGACCGAAGTCGATCAAACCGACCTCGGCCTCGGGCTCGACGAGGATGTTGCCGGGATGCGGATCGGCGTGAAAGAGTCCGAGCTCGAAAATCTGCTTCAGGTAGCAGTCGACCAGCCGCCGGGCGATCAGCTTCTGGTCGATTCGTACGCCCTGCGTCTCCGCGCGGGCCACGACGGTCTCGACGTTCATTCCCGGGAGGGCCTCGAGCGTGAGAACGCGCTGGCCGGTAAGGTCCCAGTAGACCTTCGGAATCCGGATGCCGTCGTCATCGGCGAAGGCCTTGGCGAAGCGGGCGGTGGCGGACGCCTCGTTGACGTAGTCCAGCTCTCGGGTGAGTAGTTGCTGGAGTTCGGCGACGATCGCCGTCGGGCGGTATATCCGCAGCTCCGGCATGAGATTCTCGAGGGACTCCGCCAGCCATTGGAGAAGCTCCATGTCGACGCGGATGGTCTCCTCGATTCCGGGGCGGCGGACCTTGACCACCACGTCTCGATCTTTCTTGTCCTTCGCCCGGTAGACCTGGCCGATCGAGGCGCTGGCCATGGGTTGCGTCTCGATCGAGGCGAAGCACTCCGAGACGGGCCGGCCCAACTCCTCCTCGATCCGGGCCATCGCGTCGGAAGTGTCGAACGGTGGCACTTCGTCCTGGAGCGTGCGGAGCTCCTTGAGGACGGCGTCGGGAACGATGTCCGGGCGAGTGCTGAGCGTCTGGCCGAGCTTGATGAAGGTGGGGCCGAGCTCTCCACAGACCAAGGCGAGTCGCCGACCGATCGAAGCGGGCACGGTCTCTTCGGTCGTGGGCGCCGGCTTGCGGCGGAGCATCCACACCGGCACGAAGCGTCCGAGGTTGATCCGGGTCACGATGTGCCCGAAGCCGTGCCGGGTCAGCACCTGGGCGATCTGCCGGACGCGGTTGAGATTGCGCACCCCGCGAGTGAGTTGGAACGGCGTCATGGGCATACAGCGTCGCGTCCCGTCGCCGCGGCGTCAATCCGAGACCGCCGCGTTATTATCAGACCCCCGTGGCGCGGTCACAGCGGCCGCGCCGACATGTATGGTATGTCGGTCTTAATGAGGGCGAGGTTCGCTGCCGCTTCGCGCAAAACGTCCCTGGTGAACTCCGGATGGCGCAGCCAGGTCCGCCGCGAGGGCCCGGCGAGCGCCTGCGACCCGGGTGCGAAATATGCCCCCGATCCACTACCCACCGGGTGTTCGAGGTCGTATAACACAGCCGGTTGTGCATTGAAGCGAACCAGGCGTGTCCGCCCGAACTCCCCGGCGGCGCCGGTTTCACAGGTAGCGCGCCGTATGGACCTTATCGTTGTGATGAAAGCCGGGGCCTCCGCGGACGACGTCCAGCGGGTCGTGGACCGCGTTACGGAGCTCGGTTTCATCCCCCACTCCTCGAGGGGCGAGTTCCGCACGATCGTCGGAGCGATCGGCGAACGGACCGTCCAGAAACAGCAACAGCTCGAGCAGCTCGCCGGCGTCGACGAGGTGATGGCGATCAGCCAGCCCTACAAGCTCGCCTCGCGGGAGTTCCACGAGGCCGACACGATTCTGGACATCAAAGGCATCCGCGTTGGCGGTCCACACGTGAACATCATCGCCGGACCCTGCGCGATCGAAAGTCGTGAGGTGCTGTTCGGCGTGGGCCGGGCGGTCAAGGAGGCCGGGGCGGCGATCCTCCGCGGCGGGGCGTACAAGCCGCGGACCTCTCCGTATTCGTTCAGCGGAATGGGCAAGGAAGGGCTCGAGCTGCTCAAAGAGGCGGGCGACTCCCTGAACATGCCCACGATTACCGAAGTGCTCGACCCGCGCGACGTGGGCATCGTCTACGACTACGCCGACATCTTCCAGATCGGCGCCCGCAACATGCACAACTTCAACCTGCTGATGGAGGTCGGCAAGACGGACAAGCCCGTGTTCATCAAGCGTGGTTTAGCCGCCTCGATCAAAGAGCTGCTCATGTCGGCTGAGTATGTCTTGAGCCAGGGCAACCACCGGGTCATGCTCTGCGAACGCGGCATTCGTACGTTTGCCGAGGAGGTGCGCTTCACGCTCGACGTCTCAGCCGTGCCCGTGATCCAGGAGCGGTCGCACCTGCCGGTCTTCGTCGATCCCTCGCACGCCGCCGGTAAGCGCGACCTGGTTCCGGCGCTGGCCCTTGCGGGAATCGCCGCGGGAGCGGCCGGGGCGATTGTCGAGGTCCACAGTTGCCCGGACCGCGCATTGTGCGACGGCCCGCAGGCCGTCCTGCCCGACAAGTTCGCCGGACTCATGCAGCAAATCCGCGAGATCGCCGAGATCGTTGGCCACAAAGTTACCAGGTGGGGTGAGTAGGGCGCCCTCCAACTCCAGCAATCGTCGTCACTATGACCAAGCTGTCGACGGTCGATCGATCGATGTAAAATATCGATCGGGCGAGACCCGACCCGGTGGCGCGGGGTTTGGCTTGGTCCGCATCGAACGGGAGCTCAGCCGGTGAACTCACTGTCACATTCCGGAGTCGACGCCGGTCCGGTTACGCAGCAAGAACGTATCGCGTCGATCGACGTTCTCCGCGGGTTTGCCGTGCTGGGCATACTCGTGATGAACATCCAGTCGTTTTCGATGATCGGGGCGGCCTACCTCAACCCGACGGCGTACGGCGATCTTGAGGGTGCGAACTATTCGGTTTGGTTACTGAGCCACGTGTTCGCAGACCGCAAGTTCATGACGATCTTCAGCATGCTCTTTGGGGCCGGGATCGCCTTGATGGCCACTCGACGCGAGGCCGCCGGTGGTCGACCGGCCGGTTTGCACTACCGGCGCACGGGCGTGCTCCTCGTCATCGGGCTTCTTCACGGCTATCTGCTCTGGTACGGCGACATTCTGCACGCCTACGCATTGTGCGGCTTCATCGTCTATCTGTTTCGTCGTCGCCGAGCGATGACTTTGCTTGTCATAGGCCTACTCTCGATTACCTTTGCTTCGGCCATCGCGATCTTTTTCGGTTGGTCGGTGCAGTACTGGCCTCCCGAGGCTTTGCAGAACACGATGCAGTGGTGGAAGCCGACGGAGGAGATAATCGCGGCGGAGGTAGCTGCGTATCGCGGTGGCTGGGTAGGACAGCTTCCCCACCGTGCTTCCACGGCGATCTTCTTCCAGACAGCGCTATTCCTGATCGAGAGTCTGTGGCGGGCCGGCGGACTCATGCTCGTGGGCATGGGGCTATTCAAGCTCGGTGTTCTCAGCGCGAAGCGGTCTGTCGGAGCGTACGTCGCGATGATTGTGGTCGGCTTCACGGTCGGCATTCCGATCATTCTCTATGGTGTTCATCGCAACTTCGCGCTCGATTGGACCTTCGAGTCGTGCTTTCACTTCGGCGCCCAGTTCAACTACTGGGGCAGTCTGTATGTCGCTATTGGATGGGTGGGCGTCGTCATGCTCGTGTGCAAGTTGGGTATAGCTCCGCTGCTCACCCGCACACTGGCGGCCGTCGGCCAAATGGCCTTCACCAATTACCTTTTGCAGACCGTCATATGCACGACCCTATTCTACGGGCACGGATTCGGCCTGTTTGGGAAAGTGGATCGGTTGGGACAGATACTGACTGTGTTTGTCATTTGGGTCGTGTTGCTGGTGATCTCGCCGCTATGGCTGGCCCGCTTCCGGTTCGGCCCGGCTGAGTGGCTGTGGCGCTCGCTGACATACGGAAAGGCTCAACCGATGCGGCGCGTCGGCCCTTGAGGCGGTGCGGCTGGTGGACAGCCTGGCCGCTTGATCGAGACTCGAGATCGATACGTGCGTTGTGGAAGGATACGAGGGATGGCGCTGAGCATACTTGACGACAGATCGAAGAAGCCGCGGGACGCTGATGTTGCTGAAGTGCTCGGACGGGCCAAGGGTCGTTGGGACGAGCTGCATGCTCTCATGGATTCGCAGTATGCACCTGTCACGGATGAATGGACGTTCGCCGGCGCTAAGTACGGCTGGTCGCAGCGGCTGAAGCGCAAGAAGCGAACGATCCTCTACCTGATTCCGTGCAGACGCCACTTCCTCGTTGCCTTTGTTTTTGGGGAGAAGGCTGTGAAGGCCGCGCGCGCCAGCGACTTGCCCGCCTCCGTCCTGAAGGCCATAGACGCCGCGAAGAAGTACGTCGAGGGCCGGGGCGTTCGCATCGAGGTAAGGACGAAGAAGGACCTCGCCATCGTCGAGAAGCTCGCCGCGATCAAGATGGCGAGTTGAGGCGGTAAGGGCTCACCGGCTGAGGTGAGGTTCTGGCGATTCGGCTCGAGGATGTCCCGTCTGAGCGACCTGCCGCGGTTTATCGCGTGGCGGGCGGCTTGCCGATACACTTCGAAAGTGCCTACTGGCGGTGTCCGACTGTGCGCACCGTACCGACGGCAGACTCGCGCAGGCTCCCGACAAGTCGGGATTCCATTCCGCCTGCGGCTTAGGAGAGAACTCTGTTAGCAGGAGCAGTACCGATGAGAACTCCGCTGATCGCCGGAAACTGGAAGATGAACAAAACGCTCGCCGAGGCTCGCGAGCTGGTCAAAGGCATTCGCGACGGGATGAAAGGCGTCGAGGGCGTCGAGGTGCTGATCTGCCCACCCGCGCAGCTCCTGTTCCCGATGGCTAAGCACATCGACGGCAGCCGGATCATGCTCGGCGCCCAGAACGCCCACGAGGCCTCGCACGGGGCCTTCACCGGCGAGATCTCGGTGGCGATGCTCAAGGACACCGGCTGCACCCACGTGATTATCGGCCACAGCGAACGACGCCAGATCTACGGCGAGGGCGGACCGCTGCTTGCCAAGAAGGTCCGGGCTGTCCTGGAGGGCGGGCTCACGGTCGTCTACTGCATCGGTGAGACGCTCGAGGAGCGGGAATCGGGCACGACGCAGGCCGTCATCGAGCGGCACATCAACGAGGTTCTCAAGGACGATATCGACCCTAACCGCCTCATAGTGGCCTATGAGCCCGTCTGGGCGATCGGCACAGGTCGCACGGCCACGCCCGAGCAGGCCCAGGAGGTCCACGCCTTCGTCCGCACCAAGCTGGTATCGATCTTCGGCCGGGCGGCGGGCGATTCGATCAGAATCCTCTACGGCGGCAGCGTGAAACCGAAGAACGCAGCCTCACTCCTGGGGCGGCCGGACATCGACGGAGCCCTGGTGGGCGGGGCCTGCTTGGAGGCGGCCGACTTTCTCGGTATCATATCCGCGGCCGTCACAGGTGTGCCGGCATAGTCTTCCGGTCGAGTAGAGGTCCCGAGATCTCGGGCATCCAGGAGTCGCCCACCGGTTGGGCGTCGCGACCCGCCGACCGGTTCTAGAGAGGTTCTGTCATGGATTTGCTGGCCCAGATGGGTTTCGGGCGAGGGTTGCTCGCCTTCGCGATAATCTTTATCTGCCTACTGCTGATGCTCGTGATCCTGTTGCAGAAGGGTCGCGGAGGCGGTCTGGCCGGTGCCTTCGGCGGCGGCGGCGGATCGAGCGCCTTCGGGGCGAAGACCGGCGACGTCTTCACGTGGATCACCGTGGTGGTCGCAGCCGTGTTTATTCTACTGGCGGTAATCGGCAATTTCGCCTTCGATCAATCGGCCGTGGCGACGGTAGCGACCCCGCAGCAGGCGGACGTGCCTGCAGGTCTACCGGCACCGGCCGAAGGAGACACGACCACGTTCACCATGCCGATCGGGGATGACGTCGACGCCACGAGCATAAAGGTCGAACAGGTCTTGCCGGATGGGACCGTCGTACCGTCGGACGTCCAGTTCGAGCTTATCACGGAGCCGGTCGAGGGCACGCCCGGCAGCGAAGGCGGCGCTGAGGGCACGGCCGAGGAGCAGCCCGCGGGGACTGACTCGACCGAATCCACACCGTCGGCACCCGAGGGCGGGGCACCGGACGCCGAAGGGGATAAATCGCCGCCGGGCGGTGATGGGGATTCTTCCACCCCATGATCCAATCGATGACCGGTTACGGGGCTGCACAGCACTCCGAGGAGAGTGTGTGCTACAGCCTCGAAATCCGAAGCGTCAACAACCGCTACCTCAAGCTGTCGATCAAGCTTCCGGACTACCTTCTGTTTGCAGAGAGCGAGATCGACAAGCTCGTGCGAGGCCGGGTTGCGCGGGGGACGGTGACCTGTACGTTGCGCGTGCGTAGTGAGGGCGTTCCCGGAGCGCGAGCGATCAACGGGTCGGTGCTGAAGGCGTACGTGGATCAACTTTCGCGGGCCGGGTCGTCGTGCGGCGTGGTTCCGACGATTGACCTGGCCACGGTCGCGCTCTTACCCGGCGTGAGCGAGCCGCCGGACCTGGATGATCATGCCAGGGAGCGCGAGCTCGGGATCTTGCGGGCCGTTGTTGAGCGGGCCCTCGAGGCCCTGACCGCCATGCGACAAGAGGAGGGCCGGGCGCTTCGCGAGGACTTAGACGCATCGATTTCCCGGATTCGCGCCGAGCTCACGACGATCGTTGATCGGGCTCCCTTTGTGGTTGATGAGTATCACCAACGGTTGAAGTCGCGTGTCGAGGTGCTTACGCAGTCGGCGAACCTGGACCTCGAGTCGGAAGGGCTCATGCGGGAGGTCGCAATTTTCGCCGAGCGCTGCGACATCGCCGAAGAGGTCAGCCGGTTGACGTCGCACCTGGACCAGTTTGCCGAATTGTGTGACAGCGACGAGCGGGTCGGGCGGACGCTTGACTTTCTGGC
>CBDUZY010000087.1:0-8478 GCA_965371825.1 uncultured bacterium | reverse complement strand
TTGAGCAGTGTTGTCGCCCAGAACGCCTCGATCTGACCGCCGGATCGCGTGGCTGGTTCGGGCACGATCGTCAGGAACTCATCTGCCGCGACGCCCAGCTTCTTGCGGAGTGGCCCGCGCCGGGTACTGTTGATCACGGCGAAGTCGACGCCGGGGCGGACTACCACGCACAGGTCAGGCGGCACACCGCTCTCGATCAGCCGTCTGCGCACAAACTCACAACTGCAGATAATGGTGAGCGATCGCGATCGGGTCAGGGCGCAAACCAACTTTGCGTGTCGCCTGGCGAGAAGCGGATCGAAGAGCTCGAGCACGAGCGGGAAGCCCGAGGCGGCGGCGACGGCCGCTGCGTGCGGACCCCAGGCGTGGATGATATCTACACGGCGGCGGCGGGCGAAGCGTGCGACAAGCGGCGCGGCGAGGGCGTTGAGCCCGGCGAGGCGAGGGAAGGAGCGGATTGGCCGATCAAGGCATCCGAGCACGCACATCGCCGTGGGATCGATCGTGGCGAGCACCTGCGAGTGTCGGTCGGCGGGCAGGTGATCGAGCGATTGAGAAACCGCAATCCGCTGCTCCCAACCGGTCGTGGCGTCGAACAGGTGGCAGATGTTGGTCATGTCGGTTGCACGGTGGGAGTCGCGCTCGATCCCGAGCCCTCACTACCGGTCGAAGTCGCCCTTGCGGTATTCGTAGAACAGCTTCGCGATATCGACGACCAGTTTCTCGGAAAGCGCCTTGGAGATCGCGTCCCTCGTCTTGAGGCGGCTGACGTCGGCACCCGACAGCGTGGCGGAGAGTATGTGTCCCGCGGGACTAGTGGGCCACAGACGCACGCGGCTGCGAGATTCCTTTTCGCGTGCGTTCAGCACCTTGACGGTCACCGTCCAGTAGGCCGCCATGCTTATGTCGACAATCCGCTCCTCTGCCAGAAAATCCTGCATTTCGATCCAAACCACCTGATCGGCGCCGACCATCTCGCCCAGCTCCCGGGCTCCGCGCTTGTCGAAGTCGGGCATGGACTGCCGCAAGGAGTCGATCGTCGCACGCGGGACGATCTTCGTTGCGGCGCGGTGTCGGAGCAGTTCTTGGCTGAGATCGTCGCAGAGGTACGATCTGGCACGTGGCCAGTCAACGCGTTCGTTGACGTCATCGACGAAGACCATCAGGGGCCCTTCGGTCAGAAGAAACCTGGCCTCCACCTTTGCCCCGCGACCCACGCCCAGCATGTAGAGCAGCTCGCCGCCGCTGTATGTGCATGAGAGAGATGAGAAGCCGACGACACAGGAAAGAGCCAGGGAGGCGCCGATGCGAGGTCCGCGCGGGCTCCCGACAAGTCGGGATTCCACTCCGCGCGCGGTTCGGGATCGGTGGGCGGTGTCAGAGTTCCACGGTGTATTCATAGAACTTCCTCGCGACCATCTCGGCGAACTTCCGGTAGGTTGCCTCGCGGATCAGCGGTGAGTTAATACGTGACATGAGCACCGGTTGCCCGTCCGGGTAGACGCACTCGACAGGGGCAAGCTCGAATCTTCGTCGGCGATCGGGATCAGCCCGCATGTCGTGCACGGAGACGGAGGCGTGGATTCTCCCACGCAGGAACTGAGGCTCCTGCGGGTCGCGGATTTGGAATTCGAGCACCTCGATGTAGATTACGTAATCGACGTCGAATTGGCCGCCTACGGCGTAAGGGTCGATTTGGGCGGCGGTTTTCTTTTCGATGAAGTCCTCGACATCACGCGGATCGATGACCAGCGTGGCGAGCTTCCGGTGGTTCATCTCGGCGTGCAGTTTGTCCGCGACGTAGGTTGCGAGCTCGAAACGCGCGTAACGGTACTCAAAGAGCGTGGCCGGCTCCGTCCAGACCAGGACGGCAACACGCTTCCCCGCCAACTTGTCGAACTCGGGCAGGATTTTCTTCTTGTGTTCGCCGACGAAGACCAGCGGCGTCAGCAAATTGCACGACGCCAAGAGCGGGAGCACGATGAGCGGCGTCCAGCGGAGCGAGTTTGAAGCCATTGATTTCGTTCCCTGTTCTTAATCCAGGCGGGCGTCGCCGAGCAAGCCCGTTCGGCATCCGCTCGAAGTTCGTTCCGCCGCTCTACCCGGTAACCGCCGCGGAACCGTCGGCCAGGCTGACTACCAGTTTGTACGCCCACCCTCCGAGGAGTATCAAGGCCACGGCCGCACCCACCCGCGCCGGGCGCACTCTGTACCAGTTCACGGCCCACACGTGTCCGGTGATCAAGACGCTAGCGGCAACCAGGCCGATCACCATCGTCGCCAGGGCGATAAGCAGCCCCGCCGGCTGGGCGTGAAACGCCGAGAACAGCTCGCCCCGGACGGCGTGAGCGAACGCCGTCGTCATTCCGCAGGTTGGGCAGGGTACGCCAAAGACCACCGGCATAGCGCACGGCGGGTAGCCCATCTGCCTATGGGTGCCGACCCCGTGCGCGGAGGGCGTCAGCCAGGCAGCTATTGACAACAGAGCGAGGCACCCCGCCAGCACGGCTGCGGCGGTCATCCTGGCGGATGCAGGCCGGGACGCAGGGGCACGCCATACGACAGGCCCCAATGGGTGCGATCCTTCAGGTGGTAACCCTGTGGGCTCGACGGCGGAAGCAGTCGGGCGTGCCGGCGGAACTCGTGGCGCTTGGATGGGCAAATGCACAGGCGCAACATAGGTGGCGCAGCCGGGAGGGTCAAGGCTTGCAGGCGTGGTTATCTTTTTGCCCGGGTGAGGCGGCTATCGCCGGCCCACCAACCGGCGTCCCCCGAGCGCCGGTCGGGGCAGGCGCGCTGCCGTCGTCGTCCGACCGGCGTTTCAGGAAGGGACCTCGGCGAGCCGATTGCGTTGGCGACGGGACATCGTATAATCGGCGGTTTGACGTTGGTGCGTAAGGGGCACCGCCGTGCCGGTGTTCCCAGAGTTTTCGTCGGCGAGATCACCCGCTCGCCGTTTCCCAGTGGGAGTGTCGCGTGCCCGGGCAACCGCTTGAGTCGACTCCGTTTGTGGACAAGTACTATTTTCTCATTCGCAGGCTGCACTCGCTGACGGGATTAGTTCCGGTCGGCGCGTTCCTCAGCTTCCATCTTTTCGCCAACGCGTCGGTGTTGATACCGGGTAGCGGCGGGATGGAGTTCCAAAAGGCGGTCGAGCGAATCCACGCCTTGGGACCGCTGCTCATACCGGTCGAGATCGCGTTCATCTTCGTTCCGATTCTCTTCCATGCGATCCTCGGCGTGGTAATCTGGCTCACATCCAAATCGAATGCGCAAGACTACCGCTTCGGTCCGAACATTCGCTATACGCTGCAGCGATGGACGGCTTGGATCACGCTGGCGTT
The DNA here is from genome assembly GCA_965371825.1 of uncultured bacterium. GTDB lineage: Bacteria > Planctomycetota > Phycisphaerae > UBA1845 > UBA1845 > JAJRUK01. Next base: position 5,134 of record CBDUZY010000087.1, on the reverse strand, counting down.
CATTGTCTATCACGTGTGGCAGTTGCACTGGCTTGGGGCGCCGTTCGGCGGCGGCAAGTTCGCGGCCCACGATGAAACCGGGGCGGCGACGGCAGTCTTGACTACGGCGACGGCGTTGCAGGCCGCCTGGTGGATCGGCCCGGTTTACTTCATTGGCGTGCTTGCGGCCGTGTTCCATCTGGCCAACGGAATCTGGACGTTGCTGATAACGTGGGGCATCACGATCAAGCCGCGAACGCAGCAGGTCTCCGGGTATTTCTGTGCCGTGTTCGGTGTGGTGCTGTTTCTCGCGGGCATGGGCGCGTTGACGGGGTTCAAAACTTTCGATCTTGCGGCGCCGCCGGCGGGACCTACGGGGCACGGTGTTGCCGTCGCGGATGATCCCCATTAGACAGACGGCAGCGTTCTCTCCAGCGCTGCGTTCGGTGAGGTTGTTCGGAGTTGAAACTTAAGGTTTGGCGGTGAGGACCGACATTTAATCATGGCTAAGCAACACGTCGTTGTCGTGGGCGGTGGGCTGGCGGGTCTGGCCGCCACGATGAAACTCGCCGAGGCGGGGGTTCACGTTTACCTGGTCAGCATGGTCCCGGTGAAGCGGTCGCACAGCGTCTGCGCTCAGGGCGGGATCAACTCCGTCAACGAGCTGACGCGACAAGAGGGCGACAGTGAGTGGCTTCACGTCGACGACACCGTCTACGGTGGTGATTTCCTCCAGCATCAGCCTCCGGTCAAAGAGATGTGCGATTGGGGCCCGAGGATTATCAATCTTCTCGATCGTTTGGGCGTTCCGTTCAACCGCACGCCGGAGGGATTCCTAGATCAGCGTCGCTTCGGGGGCACGCTCTACAAGCGGACGGCGTTCTCGGGTGCGACGACGGGTCAACAGCTTATCTACGCTCTGGACGAGCAGGTCCGCCGATGGGAGGCGGAGGGTCTGGTCGAGAAGTTCGAGTATTGGGAGTTTCTCGATCTCATCATCGACGACGATGAACAATGTCGCGGCGTTGTCGTGCAGGACCTTTTCAGCATGAAGATTCGGTCGCTGGCGGCCGACGCCGTGGTGCTGGCGACCGGCGGTTGCGGGCTGATCTACGGCCGCAGCACGATGTCGATGATTTGCACCGGAGGGGCGGCGGCACGAGCGTACAAGGCGGGCATCACGTTTGCGAACGCCGAGTTCGTTCAGGTCCACCCGACGGCCGTTCCCGGCACGGATAAGCTGCGTCTGATGAGCGAGAGCGCTCGCGGCGAGGGTGGTCGCGTTTGGGTTCCGAGGAAGCCGCAAGACAGTCGCGATCCGATGTCCATCCCCGCCGCGGAGCGATACTACTTCCTGGAAGAGCGGTATCCGACGTTCGGGAACCTCGTTCCGCGCGACATCGCCACTCGTGAGATCTTCGACGTCTGTGTGAATGACGGCCTGAGCGTCGAGCAGGGTGCTATGTGCGTCTACCTCGATGTGACCGAGCTTCCGCCGGACACGCTGAAGAAGCTCGACGGTATCCTCGAGATCTACGAGAAGTTCAAGGGTGCCGATCCGCGGAAGGTGCCTATGAGGATCTTCCCCGCCGTACACTACTCGATGGGCGGTTTGTGGGTCGATTTCGAGCGCGACGGCAACACCGGCGGACTGGTCATGGGCTCGGTTCGCAACCACCACAGCAACATTCCGGGCGTGTTCGTGATCGGCGAGGCGGATTACCAATATCACGGGGCAAACCGCCTCGGGGCCAATTCCCTCCTGAGCTGCATCTTTACCGGTCTGATCGTCGGACCTACCGTCCAGACCTGGCTTGGTTCGTTGCCGGGCAAAGGGGCGGAGGATCAACCGGTCGCTTTGTTTGACAGCGCGGTGTCGAAGCACAAGCAGCAGATGGACAACCTCATCAAGAAGGCAGGGGATGAGAACCCGTACCATCTACATCAGGAGCTCGGCGAGTGGATGACACGGTGCGTCACGGTCGTGCGAAACAACAAGGATCTGCAGGAGTGCCTCGACAAGATCGGCGAGTTCGAGGACCGATACAAGAACGTATCCCTTTCGGACAAGACCACCTGGACCAATCAGAACTTCAGCTTCACGCGGGCACTGGGCGACATGATCCTGCTGGCGAGGTTGATCACTCAGTGTGCCTTGCTCAGGGATGAGTGCCGAGGGGCCCATTACAAGCCCGAGTTCCTCATCCCCGGGCCGGACGCGGACGATCCGGGTGAACTCCGAAAGCAAGCTGAGGAATGGTGTGCGGCTTTCAAGGCCCAGGCCGACAAGTGGCTGAAGACGACCATGGCCAAGTACAAGCCGGCCGGGCACGACATCAGCTACGAGGACGTGGATACGAGTTTGATTCCGCCGCGCCCCCGGACGTACGGTCTGAAGGGTGCGGAGGTTATAGAGGAAACCTGGCGGGAGATGCTCGCCAAGTCGGCAGGTCGACAGGAGGCCGCGGCCGCACCGTCCGCAGGGAGTTCCAAGGGCTAGCGCCGAACCGGGCGATTGTGCGCGGTTGCGAGCAGAGGCTCGGTTAGGTCGCGGTCGAAACCAAAGGACAGTCAATGTCGAAGAAGGTCAAAGTAAAGATCCTCAGGCAGGCGGATCCGCACAGCGGCTCGCATTGGGAGAGTTTCGAGGTTCCCTACGAGGCGGGCATGAACATGACGACGGTGTTGCAGCGCATAGCCGCCGACCCGGTCACGGAGACGCACGAGCACACGACGCCCGTGGCGTACGACTCCTGCTGCCTCGAGGAGATCTGCGGGGCCTGCACGATGGTGATCAACGGTCGCGTCCGGCAGGCGTGCTCCGCCCTGCTCGACGACCTGCTCAAGGAGGGCAACGAGGTCATCGAGGTCAGGCCCATGACCAAGTTCCCCGTGGTGCGCGACTTGTTCGTGGATCGCCAGCCGATGTTCGAGTCCCTCAAGCGGGTTAAGGCGTGGGTCAATGTCGACGGATACTACGATAGAGGCAGCGGCCAGAAGGTCTCGCCACGGGAGCAGGAAGAAGCCTATCCGCTCTCGCGTTGCATGACGTGCGGATGTTGCGTCGAAGCCTGCCCGCAGTTCAGTGCGAAGTCTTCGTTCATCGGCCCGGCGGCGATTTCCCAGGCTATCCTCTTCAACGCTCACCCGACCGGCCGGGTCGACCGCGACGAGCGCCTGGAGGTGCTCGGCGGCGTGGGTGGTATCGTCGACTGCGGCAACAGTCAAAACTGTGTGGCGGTCTGCCCCAAGGAGATTCCTCTCACCGATTCGATCGCCAAGATGGGGCGCGATACGACCTTACACAAGATTCGACGCTGGTTCGGCCGATAGACGCCATACGATACGACGACGATCCCATGATCCGAATCGTGCGCGCGCACGCGGTGGGATCGATCTTGGGCGCCGCGGCTGGACGGCTTCGCCCGCGCTGCCAAGCAGCCTCACGCGGTCATCCCGAGTTAGCCTATCCGGCTTGGAGATAACGTGTTGAAATCCACATTCCTATGCAGGTCCGGCGCGGTTCTGTCCGTTTTTCTTGGGTCGCTCGCCGCGAGCGCTTCTGCGGGGACCGTCGATCCGAACAACCCGCCGCAGGGTCGCTTCAGCGATGAATGGGCCGAGATCTACATGGCCGGCGGGAAGGTCGGATACGCCCACACGACCATGGCTCGCGACGGCGACCACATCCACACGACCATGACCTTCCATATGGCTTTGGGTCGCGCCGATCAACCGGTCACTATGGAGATGACTCAGGAGGTCGCCGAGACGGTCGCCGGACTGCCCGTCAGCTTCGCGTCCGAGATGGACATGTCGGTGATGAAGTCGGCGACGCGTGGCACGATCAAGAACGGGCGAGTGACGGTCGTGACCTCGCAGTACGGCATCGACCAGAAGCAGGAGTACGACTTTCCGACCGGTGCCCTGATGAGCTGGGGGGCCTTTCGAGAGAGCTTGCTTCGCGGGTTCAAACCCGGAACGGAGTACACGTTGCAGATGTACGTCCCGGAGCTACGTATGGATGGTTCCGTGGCAGCCTCGACCAAAGTCGGTGAGTGGGAGGAGTTTACGCACGCCGGTCAAAAGATCAAAGGCCAGAAGGTCCTCATCGTGATGGAATCTCCCATCGGGTCGATCGCGACCGAGTCGTGGGTCGATCGAGACGGTATGCCGCTAAAAGCTGTGGTGCCGTTTCCGGGCATGGGAAACATGGAGATGATCACGGTTGACCAGGCGACGGCGCTTGCCGACTTTGTCCCGCCCGAGTTCTTCATGACCACCGTGATCAAGGCCAAGCAGCGGATCGACTACGCGTCCGCCAAGCGAATCAAGTACCGAATCACCGCCAAGGATGCCAAGACCGACCTGGGCGATTTTCCGACAACTGAGATGCAGAGCGTGAAACCCAGTGGCGATGGCGCGGTGGAGATCGTGCTCACTCGACTGACTCACAAGCCGCGCGGCAAGGACGAGGAATCGGGCGTGAGCGGTGGGACGACCAAAGCGCAAGAGGCGGAGCTGGCTGAGTACCTGGAAAGCAACCTGATAATCAACATGGCCGACCCGGAGCTGATCAAGCTGGCGAAGCGGGCGAGCGGCGGCGAGAAAGAGCCCTTCGCCCTGGGTGACAAGCTGCGCCGCTTCGTGAGCGAGTATGTCGAGGAGAAGAACCTGAGCATTGGTTTCGCCACCGCGAGCGAGGTCGCCCGGACGAAGGAAGGCGACTGCAGCGAACACGGTGTGCTGCTGGCGGCGCTGGGCCGGTTGAACGGTCTGCCGTCGCGTGTCGTCGTGGGCCTAGCGTACGTGCCGGTCTTCGGCAAGCAGGACGACATCTTCGGCTATCACATGTGGACCCAGTTCTACATAGACGGGCGGTGGTTCGACTTCGACGCCGCACTCGCAGAGTCCGTGTGTAGCCCGATTCGAATCGCGTTCTCCACTTCTTCGCTCAAGAACTCCGGCCTTGCGGACCTTAGCCTGCCGCTGCTGTCCAAGATCGGGGCGATCGACATCGACGTTCTCGAGATCGAGTAGACGGCGAAACTACGGACGCACCTCCTCTTCCGGCTTTCATCCCTGCGCGCTGCATTCGCTGAGCGAACCCCCTCGCCTACGCCCTGACAATACTCGGTACGGCACTGCTCGAGAG
>CBDUZY010000086.1:0-8606 GCA_965371825.1 uncultured bacterium | reverse complement strand
AGGAGGACGACCGTTTCAAGAATATCCCTGTCATCATCATCACCGGCATTTCCGAGGACTTCAAAAAGTTTATCTCCACTCGTCGGCAGGTTCCACCACCTGAGGGCTACATCAGCAAGCCCGTTGATCATGAGCAGTTCATAACTCTCGTCACGAAGCTGCTCGCGTAGGCTCTCCTGATAGTTGACCGGAGGCGAACACCGTTAGGGGTTCAGTATTGCACCGTAGGAAAGCTTGACTGTTGAGTGTAGATTTGCTATATGAGAAATTGTAGATTTCCCAGGAGGCGTTCGGTCTGCTTCTCCTGAAGCGCGTTGGCAATAAACCTGATGACAGACGCAGAACCTCAACCCGCATTCGAGGACCCTCTTATATCGATCGGCGTTCTCGCCCAGAAGGTCGGTCTGTCCGTTTCCGCGGTCAGGAAGTACGAGAACGAAGGGCTCATCATCGCCCATCGGACTCCGTCCGGGCACCGCCTCTTCTCGCACGAGGACATCAGCCGCGTGCGGAACGTTCAGCACATGATCCAGGACCTGGGGCTGAACATCGAGGGCATCCACAGGATGCAGTCGCTTCTTCCCTGTTGGAATCTCCTTCCGTGCAGCCCCCAGACTCGGAAGGTTTGCCCGGCCTATGAGGACAACACGCGACCGTGCTGGATGATTAAGGGACTGGACTGTGCTCCGCAAGGAAACGAATGTCGGCGGTGCGCGGTCTATCGGTTCGGATCACTGTGCACTGAGGACATCAAGACACTACTGCACGACCGAAACGGAGCAAAGGACGTCGGCACCGCCATGAGAGAGCTAATGGACCGCAAGAGACGGTACCGAGAGGATAGTTGAATGACAGATTCGATACTACTCGTTGTTACTTACGGCGCGGTGGCTGTCTTTCTGACGGCGGTCGTGCACCGAGCCGTGAAGATCTCCCGACTTCCCCTACACCTGCGCTGGGAGCTTTACCCGGTAGCCCACGAGGGTCGCCGGGCACGCTACGGAGGCTCGTACCTCGAGGAACCGGACTGGTGGACCAAGCCGCGCGAGGTGTCGCTCGCCGGAGAGCTTAAGGTGATGATCCCGGAAATCCTTCTGCTCGCCGGGGTCTGGGAGCACAACCGCCCGCAGTGGCTCCGGTCCTTCCCGTTCCACTTCGGGCTGTATCTGCTGGCGGGGCTGCTCGCCCTCCTGCTGGCGGGCGGAATCGCGGTGGCGGCGGGAGTCGCCGTATCACCCGACGGTGGGGCGATCGGCAAGCTGCTCTACAACGCGACTTACGTTGTGGGCTACGTCGGTATCGGTCTGGGCTTGCTCGGCTCCCTCGCCCTACTCGGGCGACGGATCTTCAACGTGGACTATCGCGAGTACACGACCAAGGGGGACTACTTCAGCCTCTCTCTCTTCGTGGTGACGTTTGCGGTCGCCCTGCTGGCCCACACCGGCGGCGATACGTACTTCGCCGGGTTACGGGAGTACTTCGCCCAGCTAGTTACCCTCGGCGGGTACTCGGCGGTGGGCGAGGCGGCGGGGGCAATGCCCTGGCTGACAGCCTTGGAGATCATCCTGGTCTCGGTGTTGCTGGCGTACATTCCGCTGACGCACATGTCGCACTTCTTCACGAAGTGGTTCATGTACCACGACGTCCGATGGAGCGACGAACCGAACCTAGTGGGCAGCAAGATCGAGCGGCAAATAGGCGAAGCATTGCAGTATCCGGTCAGTTGGGCCGCACCCCACATCCGCGGCGACGGGAAGAAGACTTGGGCTGAAGTTGCGACCGCGGGCGTTGAGGAGACCGAGGAGTAATGAAGAAACGCATCAAGATCGAAGATATATCCAAGCCGTCAGCGAAACTGTCCGAGCTTCGCAAAGAGGACTTCAAGCCGCTTCCTCCGCCCTTCGACAAGCCCGAGCTTACGCCCGACTTCGCCCCGCTTAGCGACAAGGCTCGGGAGCAATACGAGGATTCGCTCGACGACACGATCGCCATGAGCATTCCCAAGCCCAAGAGCGAACAGGAGGAGAAGGAGCTGGTCGCGAAGTTCCTATCCGGCATGGAAAAGCTCTTCACCAAGGAAAACAACTGGACGTTCCTCCAGCCGCTCTTGCTGTCGATGGAGCACTGTGCCACGTGCCACACCTGTTCCGATTCCTGCCACATATACGAAGCCAGTGGGAAGAACCCGATCTACAGGCCGACCTACCGCTCCGAGGTCTTCCGTCGTTTGTACAAGAAGTACGTAAAGTCCAACGGCGGACTTCTTCAAGCATGGCGCGACGGTGAGATCGAACTGAACTGGACGACCGTCGCCCGCCTGGCCGAGCTCTCGTTTCGGTGCAACCTCTGCCGGCGCTGCGCGCAGACCTGCCCGATCGGCGTCGACAACGCCCTCATTGCTCACGAAACCCGCAAGCTCTTCAGTCAGGAGATGGGTATCACCGCCAAGGAGTTGCACGAAAGCGGCTCGGTGTTGCAGCTAAAGGTCGGTTCGTCGACGGGCATGAACGACGTCGTGGTCAAGGACAACATCGAGTTCATAGACGAGGACGTTTCCGAGAAGACCGGGCTGACGATCGAGACTCCCTGGGACAAAGCCGGGGCGGACATACTGCTCATTCACAATGCCGGCGAGATCATGGCCTGGCCAATGAACCCGGGGGCGTTCGCTGTGATCTTCGAGTCCGCCGGGGTGAGCTGGACGATGTCCAGCGAGATCGCGGGCTACGACAGCATCAACTACGGCGTCTGGTACGACGATGTGCAGTTCGCCCGCGTCGCCATCAAGCACGCCCAGGCTGCCAAGAAACTCGGTGTCAAGAAGATCGTGCTCGGCGAATGCGGACACGCCCACAAGGCGCTTACCGTGATCGCCGACCGCGTGCTCACCGGCGACCTGAACATCCCGCGCGAAAGCTCCATGGTGACGCTCGAAGAACTGATCTTCTCGGGAAGGATCAAGGTCGATCCGTCGCGCAACGATTTCCCGGTTACGTTGCACGATCCGTGCAACCTGGTTCGTCTTATGGGTATCGTCGAACCTCAGAGACTAATCCTCATGAAGATCGCCCCTTTGTTCCGCGAGATGCACCCTCACGGCGTGCACAACTATTGCTGCGGCGGCGGCAGCGGGTTTGCCATCATGTCCGGACACAACTTCGCTGACTGGCGACTCCAGATCGGCGGTCGAAAGAAACTCGAGCAGATACTTAACGCATTCGAGGGCGAACTTGACCCATCGATCAGGAAGTACGTATGTACGCCGTGCTCGAACTGCAAGGGCCAGTTGCGTGACATGATCAACTACTACGACCTGTGGGAGAAGCACTCCATCCTGTACGACGGCCTGGTCGAGCTGATAGTTAACTGCATGACCGACGTCAAACCCGACTTCATCGAGTGGGAGCAGCACTGACCTCGACGTTGCGTAGCGCAACGCCGGGGAATGCTGAATTGTGAATGCGGAATGGTGGCGGAAGACGCCGGGCCGGTGTGGCACCGGTTTCCAACCGGTGGAGGAAGGCCCCCTAGTCAAGTAGGTCGGGCTTTGCCCGACGGAACGTGATCCACTCCGCCAACTCCGGGGCTCATCTGCCCCGCATGCTGCTGGGTTTGATTGGGTTCGTTGTTTCAAGGGAAACCGCGTCCTTTATAGCGCCAACGCCGAACTTTGGGTTCGTTTCGTAACCTTTTTTTGCCGCGCTTCGGGCTTTTTCGCCCTGGATGCGCCGCTCTTCGCGCGCACACATCTCACAATACAACGCGCCGGGTGATCGCTGGCGGGCTGGATGAACCGGGACGGCGAGTGTCGCCCTTACAGGGCTTGGGATTGAGGGGCGGGTCGGACGCCCAGGGCGCTGCCCTGGGCCACTTTCGATCGCCCCTTCAGGGCTTATTCAGGGGCCGACGAAGGTGCGCTGGAAGCGGGCGAAGTCAGCCAGGTCGACGTCACCGTCGACGTCATCGTCCGGGCAGCCGCAGGTCGGGTCGGCCTCTACGTCCGGCCCGCTCGAGGACATGCAGTCCTCGAACTGTGGATAGTCAGCCAGCGTGTCGCACAGCACGATCCTGAACGCGTTGTCGCTGTAATACCCGGTAACGTACACGTCGCCCGAGCTGTTTACGGCGATGCCGATCGGATCTTCGAGCACGTTTCCGACACCGTCGCCTGTCGCGTCGATGATCTCAACAATACGTCCGCCCGGCGTGATCTTGAAGGCGTTGTCAGTGCCTCGCCCGGCCACAAAGACGTTACCCAAGTGGTCCACGGCGATGTCGTGTGGCCTCTCCAGCCTCTTCCCCAAGCCATCGCCAGTCAGGTCGATGATCTCGGAAGTGACGCCGTCCGGTGTGATCTTGAAGGCGTTGCCTCCACCTCCAGTCACATAGGCGCTGCCGGAACCGTCCACAGCGACTCCGAATGGACTGGAGAGCCTTTCATTACCACCGGCGCCGGTCGAGTCGATGATCTCGGTGATGACGCCACCCGGCGTGATCTTGAAGGCGTTGTCGCTCTGAAGTCCAGCAACATAAGCGCTGCCCAGCACATCCACGGCGACCCCAGTCGGACCTTCGAACGTATTACCCACTCCATCGCCGGTCGAGTTGATGATCTCACTGATGACACCGTCCGGCGTGATCTTGAAAGCGTTGTCGGTCGAGGAGCCTGTGACGTACACGTTGCCCGAGTCGTCCACGGCGATTAGTCCTGGCCAGGTGAGAGTGTTTCCCGTGCCATCGCCGGTCGAGTCGATAATCTCTGTGCTGACGTCGTCCGGTGTGATCTTGAACGCATTGTTGCTTGACTCGCCAACGACGTAGGCGTTGCCTAACCCATCCACGACGATGCCCAGCGGGCGGTCAAGCATCTTCCCCATTCCGTCGCCGGTGGAATCGATAATCTCGGTGATAACACCATCCGGCGTGATCTTGAACGCGTTGTCGCTGTAGTATCCCGTGACGTAGGCGTTGCCCACTACATCCACGGCGATGAAAGCCGCCCCATCAAGCGCACTACCTAGCCCGCCAGCGGTAGAGTCGATAATCTGCGTGATGACACCGTCCGGCGTGATCTTGAGTACGTTCTCGCTCCTCCACCCAGCGACGTAAGCGTTGCCCGAACTGTCCACCGCGATTCCAGTCGTTACATCGAGCGTGCTGCCCATGCCGTCGCCGGTCGAGTCGATGATCTCGGTGATGACGCCATCCGGCGTGATCCTGAACGCGTTGTTACTGTAGTATCCGTTGACGTAGACGTTGCCAGAGCCGTCGACCGCGACATCGGAGATGTAGTCAACCGTGTGCCCCATGCCGTCGCCAGTCGCGTTGATGATCTCGGTGATGACGCCATCCGGCGTGATCATAAAGGCGTTCATACTGTACCATCCAGTGACGTACGCGTTGCCCGAGGCGTCTACCGCGATGTCCCGCGGGGAGTCAAGCGTGTTTCCCATGCCGTCGCCGGTCGAGTCGATGATCGCGGTGATGACGCCTTCCGGCGTGATCTTGAAGGCGTTGCCTCCACCTCCAGCCACATAGGCGTTGCCGGAACCGTCGACCGCGATGCCGACCGGATAGTTGAGTGTGTTCCCAGCGCCGTCGCCGGTCGAGTCGACGATCTGCGTGATAACGCCGTCCGGCGTGATCATGAACGCGTTGTCGCTTGACCCTCCCACGACATAGGCATTGCCAGACCCATCCACCGCGATGTCGCGCGGGTTGATGAGCGAGTTGCCCGTACCATCGCCAGTCGCATCGATGATTCTTGTGATCACTCCATCCGGCGTGATCTTGAAGGCGTTGTCACTAACGACACCGGTGACGTAGACGTTACCTGAGGCGTCCACGGCGATACCCTCCGGGACATCGAAAACATTCCCCATGCCGTCACCCGAGTAGTCGATGATCTCAGTGATGACGCCATCCGGCGTTATCTTGAAGGCGTTGTCGCTGCGGTATCCGACTACGTAGACATTGCCGGAGTTATCCACAGCCACGCTGGTAGGATTGTCAAGAGCTGCCGAGATGATCTCTTTGATGTCCCTGGCGACGCCCTCTGTCGGGAAGCAGGCTATCGCCAAGAGGACGAATAGAGCGGATAGACGCGAACGCAACATGGGTACTACCCCCTTTCGGCACCCATCGTAACGGATTGGGGTAGGGGAAGCAAGGGGAAAATGGAAGGATGAGGGGCGAGGGGACGGTGGGACGGAGGGACGAGGGGCGCATGAGTGACAGGACGCGACTTCCACCGGTTAGAAACCGGTGCCACACCGGCCACACACAAGGCGTGGCGCTACATCAACCTGCGCCGGCCACATGGGACGGTTGGGGTTGCGTATTACGCCGGCGGGAACGCCGGTGGTTTGCGCGCGACGGCCGGCGGGGACGCCGGGTTTGTTACGACGTCCGGCCGGCGAGACGCCGGCCGCTACAGTTCTCGGCAGACGAGGCGGATTACGATTCCTTGGATGGCGAGTTCGCGGGTCTTGTCTACTAGTATGGGGGAGCCGCGGGGGTTGTCGCCGCGGAGGATCACGATGCGCTCGCCGTCTCGCCACTCGACGCTTACGCGCTTGAGCGTCGGCTGACCGTCGAGCAGGCAGGCGCAGATGCGGCCCTGAACGTGCTCGGCCTCGACGTCGGGTCGGTAGTGGACCAGCACTATGTCGCCGGGCTTGAGCGTCGGCTCCATGCTGTCGAACGCCAGGCGGAGGCAGAAATGGTCCGGCGACCACTGGTGGCGCAGGACGGGGAACATCTCGAGCTGCTCCTGCGAGGTAGACGGGGGACCGGCGGGGATCGATCCGAAGAGCGGCAGCTCGCGCGTCTCGAGCGGCTGCGGAGTGTCGTGCTCGCTGCCTCCGCCGATCAGCACGCCTTGCGGTAGATCCAGGGCGACGGCGAGGGCGTCGATCGTTCGGCGTCGCGGGCTGGCTTTGTCGCGTTCGATCTCCGAGATGAAACCCTGATTGACGCCGGCTGCGGTTGCAAGCTCCGCCTGCGTCATCACAAGCTCACGTCGCCGACGCCTGATCCGAGCCCCGATCGACTCGCTCGCACGTGCTTCGACGATGTGAGAATTGCTCGACATTGCCGCATTATGCCAAACGATCCATTGCGCGGCAATATTCGTCGGGCGGATCGGTTCTGCAGTGACGCAAATAGTCTGAGGATTCCGCAGCATTCGCAGGGCGACAGCGGACGCGTGCGACGGGTCTAGAGCGGTTTCAAGTCGAGTGTGGCGATCGTCCCTCGGCGTCCGAAGGGTCGCGCGGGCTGAAGCCCGCGGCTCAGAACGCTTCGCGAATCGACAAGTTCATCAAGAACACTACGCGAAGACCGAAACTGCCTCAATCGCGCGTGATGTTGTACTTCTTGACACGGTAGCGGAGGTTGTCGCGGCTGATTCCCAGGGCTCGGGCGGCGGCCGACTGGTTCCAATGAGCCTCCTTAAGAGCGCGTACGATCATGGCGCGCTCGTTTCCCCAGAGCGACTCGTCGGACGTGTCAGATTCACCATCACCGCCGGCGGCAAGCTCCGGCGGAAAGTGATGCGGGAGAATCTCGGGCCCGTCGCACAGTAGAACGGCGCGCTCGATCACGTTGGCGAGCTCGCGGATGTTGCCCGGCCAATCGTAACCGGCGAGAACGGCGTGGGCCTGGGCGGACACCGTGTGTGGAGGAACGCCGAGGTCCACGGCTGCGAGGCGGGCGAAGTACGTGGCCAGGTCCGCGATGTCCTCGCGCCGCTCGCGCAGGGGCGGTAGGTTGATCGGAAAGACATTGAGGCGATAGAACAGATCGTCGCGGAACCTGCCCGCTTCGATACCCTGCTTGAGATCGCGGTTAGTCGCGGCGATTATGCGCACGTCGCAGGCGATCGTCTTTGTGCCGCCGACTCGGGTGAACGCCCGCTCCTGCAATAGGCGTAGCAGCTTAACCTGTGTGGAGGCGCTTATGTCACCGATCTCATCGAGGAAGAGTGTGCCGTTGTCCGCCAACTCGAACCTGCCCATTCGCTGGCTGATGGCCCCGGTGAAGGCACCCTTCTCATGCCCGAACAGCTCGCTTTCGAGCAGGGTCTCCGGCAGGGCGGCGCAGTTCACTGCGACGAACGCCTTGTCGGCACGTTCGGACGCGTTGTGAATGTACTTGGCGAGGACTTCCTTTCCAGTACCCGTCTCGCCGGTAAGCAGCACGGTGGCGTGCGTCGGAGCGACCCTGTCGGCGAGTTTGAGCGTCTCCTTGAGCGGCTTCGACGAGCCGACAATGTCCGTATCGGCGAGGACCGAATCGCGGAATGCGGTTCGTTCTCTTCGCAGGCGGGCGTGCGCCTGTGCGTTGCTGGCGCCGCAGGCGGCCAGGTTTGCGAACAGTTCGAGCAGCGGTTTATCACTGTCGGGGAAGGGCCCGCCGCCGCGGTGGTTGAGCACTTCCACGACACCGATAATCTCGGATTTGTGAACCATCGGGGCGGCCATCAACCCGCGCGTGTGAAACCGAAGCTGCTCGTCGATGCCGCGGAAGAAGTCCGGGTTCCCTGCGACGTCGCTGATGTTCTCGATGCGCCCGGTCTTCAGGACATGGCCGGCGATACCCAGATC
>CBDUZY010000085.1:0-8701 GCA_965371825.1 uncultured bacterium | reverse complement strand
GAAGCGTCGCTGATGTCGGTGCGAAGGTCCGGCTTTGTCGCGAGAAACTTCTTGAAGCCGCCGCCCGTGCCGGAGATGCCCACGGTCACCCGCACCCGCGGATGCTCGGCCATGAACATCTCTGCCGCCGCCATCGTTATGGGGGCAACCGTACTGGAGCCGTCGATCCTCACCGTGCCGCCAAGCTGCGCATGTACGGGACTCGCCGCTGCGACGATGGTGACCGCTGCGACAACCGCCAAGCACCCCGTTGTTGAACGGTGACCCAAACGAAAAGTCAACATATTCTCTGACACGACTGTATTCTCCTAAGTTGTTCGTGAGCCGAGTTCTCACCCTACGCCTTGTAATGGGGACGCCGCCATCTACTCTGACGCCCCGCTTTTGCCGACGAGTTCCTCAGCGGTTGGGATCAGCGTTTCCCACAAGTCGCCAGTGTAGTTCTTAACGAAGCCGAGCGTACCATTCACGACGTTGTGACGGAGATCGCCGAGCGTGCAAGCCGAACCATAGAGCACACCGACCGCCGCCATCGACAGCACAGATACCTTGATTCTGCGTACCACACTCTTTGAACGGGTTTCCATTGTGAACCTCCCTTTTCTTGGTTTCTATGTTTACAGACTCATCTTGATTCGTAGACCCGCCACGAAGGCATCGTTGTCGCCCTCGTCACCCCCAGCGTTGGAAATGAACTGGAGGTCCGGGCTGATGATCAGCCACGGAGCCAGCTTGATTGCGTAGTACATCTCATACACCGTCTCGCGGTCCCCGCCTTGATGGACCCGCTCGTACTCGTCAGCCAAAATGCCCTGACCTACGCCGATGCCGAACAGATCCTCGTCGCGACCGGGGATCATGCCCGTGTACTGGGTTCCGAAGGCCCAGAAGTCCTCGATCTTGTTGACTTCACCGTTGGCGTGGCCGTACCGAGCAGCGATCGCAAAGCCCTGTTTGTCCTTCGGGTCATCGTTTTCCTTCCAGACCATCTGGTCGAAGCCGATGTAGAATCCCCAGTCGCCGCTTTCGAAGTGCTCCTCACGAAGCCCGCCCATGGTGTCGCGGAACTTCTTCTTCTGCGTCGGGTCGTACCACGTACCGATCCGGTGGTGACCCCAGAGCTTTCCCTTCGACGAACTGAGTTTGGGCTTGTAGCCCAACTCTGCGAAGAACCGGAACTCGTCTTCGTCGTGGAAGGCCGTGTTGAAGTTGGTCTGCCGGTTACGGGAGTGCGCATCCAGGGCTGCGGCACTCAAGTAAGCATGCTCCGTGAACTTCCATTTCGCGAAGACCCCCAGCCCTTTCTTTGAGGGCACCGTTGCATTACGCACCAGGGCGCGGTTGAGGAAATACTTGTCCTCGTGGCCGATGATCTTGCTCGTATCGAACAGGTCTTTGACGGGCTCCTGACGCCCCAGCCGGAGTTCAACCCTCTTGTCCAATAGAAACTGCTGCCAGTGCCACTTGTCCACGAAGATCGGCTCCTCGTTGCCGACGTCCTGGTTGGTTTTGAAAACCCCGCCGATCTTTTCCTTGTCGAAGTCTGAATCATCGCCCCCCCACGTCCCTTTCGCGCGAATCCAGAAGGTTGCACCGTCAATGTCAAGCAGCTTCTTCATATCGAGATAGACGTTGAACTCGTAGCTGCCGGCCGTGTCATGGCCGTTCTTCGTCTCCAAACCTCCGTGCATGTTGACCATGAATTCGTTCATAAGTGTGATCTTGAACCTGACGCCGAGATCTTCGAGCTCGGTGCGCGTACCTCCCCAGTCACCGGTCATGTACTTGGAGTTCAGGTCGAACGACCGGTGCGCTGCTTTGGTCTCAACGACCTCTGCAGCAGGCTGAGCGTGCTTATCCTGCGCCGTAGCCGCTGGGCTTAGCACGAACGCGACGCCGCAACACGAGCCTGCTAACACCTGCCGGGCGTATCGTCGATCCCAGGACATGCCGTCTCCTTCTTGAACCGGGTGCTTCGATACGAAGTCGGCCGTCGCAGCGTATTCACTGGTGCGGGGCCGAGATTGGATCGCCAGGAAACCGTCATTTCAGGCGGGATGGTACGGCGCGACTGTGAAGGCCGTTTTAGGGGCGGGTTAAGATTCCGTTAAGATTGACGCCCCGTCGTTGAGGATGCAGGGTGCCTCTTCCGTTCGTGGCTCCTAGGCGATCCGTCAGGGGTCGCCGGAGCCGGTAAACGCGAGCCGCGCCCCCCGTTCTCTGTGCCTGGCGGAGCGCCCAGGCCGATGCCGCCGCGTGGGCGGGCGTTTTTCTTATTCCTGTGCCCTATTGACACGGTGGCGGCCAGCCCCTACACTCTGGGTGCTTCCCGTGGAGGAACAGCCATCGGAGCACACCCAGGCACCGATGGCTTTGGCAGACGCGACGCGCGTCCGACACATCTTCGTTTGGGGTCCTTGAGAGTATCACAGAATGCGATTTGAAGATCTGCGGCTCACTGAGCCGCTCCTGCGTGCCGTGCGCACGGCGCGTTACGTTCATCCTACGCCTATCCAGGCCCAGGCTATTCCGCTTGTCCTTGCCGGCCGCGACGTACTCGGTTGTGCCCAGACGGGCACCGGCAAGACGGCCGCGTTTGCCTTACCCATCCTCCAACGATTGAGTGAACGCTCAGCCCGGGCAACAGCGCCGGCGGGCCGCGTCCGCGTCCTGGTGTTGTGCCCGACTCGCGAACTCGCCCAGCAGATTTACGAGAGCTTTGGCACCTACGGCAGGTACACCAGTATGCGGCAGACCGTAGTTTTCGGCGGAGTGAACCAGGGCCCGCAAGCCCGCGCACTGCGAACCGGTGTAGAAATCCTGGTCGCCACGCCCGGGCGCCTGCTTGACCTGATGGGGCAGGGTCTGGCCGATGTCACAGGTACCGAGATCCTGGTTCTGGATGAGGCCGACCGCATGCTCGACATGGGCTTTCTGCCCGACTTGCGCCGAATTCTCACACACGTGCCCCGTCAGCGTCAAACGCTGCTTTTCTCGGCGACCATGCCGCCCCCGATCCGCAAGCTCGCGGGAGACATCCTCCACGACCCGGTACCGGTGCAGGTAGCGCGCGTCTCGTCGCCCGCCCCATCGGTGGCTCACTGGGTTCATCACGTAGAGAAACTGGAGAAGCCGGCCCTGTTGGCGCGCCTGTTGGCGCATACGCCGTACACACGGGCGCTGGTCTTCACGCGCACCAAGCACGGTGCGAACAGGGTGGTCAAGCAGCTCGTTAAAGCCGGTGTCCCCGCCGCGGCGCTTCACGGCAACAAGAGCCAGGGGGCGCGTACCCGTGCCTTGGGCGAGTTTCGGTCTGCGCGAACGCCCGTGCTCGTCGCGACCGACATCGCGTCTCGTGGCCTGGATGTCGAGGACATCTCCCACGTCATCAACTATGACCTTACCCCTGAACCGGAAACGTATGTGCATCGCATCGGCCGCACAGGTCGGGCCGGAGCGACGGGTACCGCGGTGTCGTTCTGCACATCGCAGGAGCGTGAAGACCTCCGGGCGATCGAGCGACTGATCTGCGCGCCACTGCAGCGCGCCGCCGACCCGTTAGGAAACGGCGATTCACCACCGACACCAAGTCGCACAGTCCCCCCGCCTGCTTTGCGACCGCGCCCGCGCCGCTTTCGGCCAGGGCGATCGTCGAGGAGAGGGTCGCGGCGCGGAAGACCATCGCCTGTTCCCGCGGCCTCGTGAGCACTCGATGCGTCGGCGAGTCGAACGCGCGTGGTTTTAGCGTGTGGAACGGATTTCACCCGCCATTCGGTTACGGCGGGGGAGTAGCCCGCCATGCGATCTGTAACCGCCAGGAACGGTTAATCTGGCATGGTAACTGTGCGTATTAGGCGATACCGTCAGGAGTAGGCGCGTTCCTAGTTACATCCGAAGTAGGCCCGACCATCCTGGGCCGGACGAAGCCATCCTGCATGAGAACACTTCCGGTCTGCTCGCATCCGAATTGCTACGTCGCCGAACGGCCGGTCAGCTCGACTCGCCCTGCAGCTCGTCCAGCAAAGCGACGGCTCAACGAAGATGCGGTATCACGATCGACCCGCCGACAATCAGAGCCACGTTGAATATCTCGAAGAGCTGGTCGTCGGTTGCCCCCAGCTCCTTGCAGCGAATGAGGTGGTACGAGACGCAGTCGTCGCACCGCAGGACCATCGAGGCTGTCAACCCCGCGTACTCCTTGCTGAGCGAGTCTACTGTTCCAGCCTCATAGGCCTGAGTGTCCAAAGTGAAGAACCTGTTGATCGAGCGGTTCTTCTGGGCCAGAATCCGTTCGTTCATCCGCTCCCGAAACTTGCGAAACTCCCGCAATCGTTCATTCATCCCACTTCCTCCGGATGGTAGACACTTCGGCCGGTGTCGCCGCGACACACCGGGCCCAAACAGGCTCACGTTCGTCCTGCCAGCATACCCGCACCGTCGGCCCGACACGATCACCTTCGCTCCAGATTACATCGCCGAGGTTCGCATTTCCATCGGCTGCTTGAGCAGCCACAGGCTGAAGATGCTGAACGCGACCATGCCCGCCAGCATCGGCAACTGTCCGCGTGCCGCCGCTTTGCCACTGAAGATCCTACGGCTTATCTTGTTCGCCGCCCAAAGACTATACACATGTCCGACCGCAACTAGAACCACCTGGAGTATCCATAGGACGTCAAGTGAGACTAGCGGTGGAATGATCCACCCCGCGGTGCCGAACAGATTCCACCCCCAGCCGAACGGATCGCTTATCAGAGCGATGACCTTCTGGCCTTCCATCAAGAGATGTTCGAGGTTGTGCGCCAAATGGTAGAACAGCGCGATCGGCAGCACGCAGTAGGCATACCTTACGAAGTAGTCGAAGTAGGTAATTGGCTTACGGCTCGCGCCACACGAGTCGAGCACGTGCGACGACCCGGCCGTGATCGTGTACGACACCCACACTAACACGGTGTAAATCAGCACGGGGAATGCCATTATTCCGAACATCCCCAGAGAGAACGAGGTGATCCGACCGATCGGCAGCCACTCCTCGAGCAACACCGTCATCGACTGCCACACCGGTGTCATTGTAAGACCGTGAAAACCGGTCAAGGAGAGCATCAGCAGTGCGAGGTATGCCTCATCGCGTCGCGGTTTGCCGTCGATCCTCAGGTCCTCGCCCCAAGGCCGCAAATTCACGGCGAGGTTGTCGTGCGGGCACGCCTGAAGGCACTCACCACACTGGATACAGTAGGTGTTGGTCCGCATTGTCCCCGGGTGTTCGAAAGTCGGACAGCCGTAGGCCGTCGCGCTACCTCTGTAACACTCCTGTGTGCGACAACTGCGACAGGTCGTGCTATCCCGGCGTCGAACTTCGATTCCGGAGAACAGTGCGTAGAGACCGCTTATCCTGCCCACCAGGCAACCGTACCTGCAGAAGCTCTTGCGATCAAACAGGAACGCCGACACGATTGCCATGATGAGCATGGCAATGGCAATCCAGGCTGTGGCCGCCGGTCGCATCGTGACGCCGAAGCCGAGTTCGACCCATGTCAACCCGACGAAGAGGATCGTCGCCATGCTGATGTTACGGATGACACGGGGCCAGCGGAGGTTCAAGCCGAGTCCGTCGTCCTTCTTTCTCCAGAAACTCAATCTCTCCATCCAGCCCGCAATGGCGTCCCAGGGGCACATGTAGCACCAGGCCTTGCCGGCGAACATGATCAACACGACAAGCCCGCCCCACCAGACCGTCCACGTGAGAATCGGGGCGATGTTGAGACCCGGATGTTGGTCACCGAAGAGGCCCGCGGCGACGATCCCAAGGAAGAACGTCACCGCGACAAGCTGTACGACGAAGCGGAACACACGCGATCGTAGAAGGACCCGCACGACGGATAACTTCATGAGATCGAGACGGTCGGTACGGACAGCCGGCGTTTTTCGGGCGGTGGGCACTTCGACCATCGGCAGAGAGAGCGTCGCCGCACTCGCCCCGATACTCAACGCAGACATGCCACCTAGTGGCACTGTACCGAAAGGCGCATCCGGCGCGACAGGTCTACTTTCACGGTGTGGGGCCGACGGGCCCGACACGTCGCCCGGCTCGGGTTCGCGGGTATCTGCGGGAACACTCTTCGCCTTGTCGCTCTCAGCGGATCGTTGGCCCCGCCGAAACAGCGATGCACCTTCGAACATCAGGAACGAAATCACGAGCACCGACGCAATGGATGTGTAGTAAAGCCAATCCGGTATGCCCCACATGCGGTGCATGAAGAATCCGGCCGGGTCGGCGTCGAACTCGGCGCGATGCTCCGGCGAACACGTATAGTAGGTTGTGTCGAGGTATGTGGCCGGAAGAGCGGTTTTCGTGTCCACGTGCCTTCCGCAGACCATGCAACGATCACCGACGAATTGCGTCGGATCGGCGGCGAATTGGTCTCGACATATCTCGGCGCAAAAGTGAAACGTCTCGCCCTCGTGCTCGTAGGTGATCCCCCAACCCTTATTCACATCCATCTTACAGACCGCATCAATCAGGCGGCGCCTCTCGCCGTCCGGCGCATTAACGAACCCCTGGCGCTCGGCGCCCGGTGAGGTCCCGCCGCGGACGTTGGACCAGTACACACCGGCTGCCATCGCCAGGAAGAGCAGGTAGGGGAAGGCTATCTTCAGTCGGCCCATGCTGGGTGCCTTACGCATTGTCAGTCAACTCGGTGCGGGCGTGGCCGCGATTACGCTAGTCTTTCGAGACCGTCGCGCCTGTTTGATCTTGATTGCGCGTACGATTACCACAAACGTGGCGACTCCCAGGGCGGTGACAATCAAGATCGAGACAGTTGCCGTCGGATCACCTGTCACCATCATGAATGGAATAACCTCGGGGATTCCCTCCACGTCCATGGTCAATTCGATGACATACTCACCGTCCTCTGGAAACGTCACGGTGAGCTTGTGGGGAACCTCATAGGGCTGCACAACCGTGGCGGGAACGACCACGCGATTCCTTCCAAACGTGAAGGTCTGGAGCACACGCACGCTCAAGGGCTGATCGTACGGTACGCCCGTATTTCGATCCTTGACATAGAAGGCGAGGTTCGCCGCTTCGCCGGGATTCGGCTTACCGGGATAACTCGTGAGCAGCACGTCATACGGTCCCGCGGTGGCCGGGTACTCGAGCGTCGGTACCTGCGGGTAGTTCTCCTTGTAGGAGTAATGCGGCAAGCCGAGAATGTGGTGACCTTGCGCAGGCACGACCGAGATCGCCACGAATACGATGCAGGCCACGACGGGAAGGCGCTTGGATTCGGCAGCCTTCGTGTCCGCCGAAGCGGGATTGGCGTCCTCCACTTGCCCTACCCTTTGCCCTCCAAGCGGCCGGCTTGACCGCCCGGGCAGGCCGATGGTGTAGGACAGCGCCGCCTCGGGACAGTGCCGAATGCACACACCACAGTTATCGCACTCGATGCCGCTTGCCTGCGTAACAGGGTCGATCCCCGGCTCGCACACCGGTTGGCACGCATCGCAGGCGGTACAGCGCCCCGGATTCAGCTTGACGCGTAGCAGTCGTGGCCAGCCCAGGACGGCATACACCGCTCCTCCCGGGCACATCGTCCGACACCACCAGCGCGGCGATACGAATACTTCAAAGGCAACTATCAGTCCGGTCAGCATGAGCATGCCGGTCAGCGCCGTGCCGAAGATCCACGCGTGGACCAGCCGACTGAGCACGGCCGGCGGATAGACCAGGGCGAACATGGGTAGCCCCAGTAACGCGACGATCACAACTCCGACGGCGAGTAGCACGTACTTATTGCGCAGGGAGAACTTGACTTCGGGTGGCGGCAGCTCTGCAAAGCGCAGGAGCCCTCGAAGCTTACCCGTCAGCTCGAAGAGCAGTCCGGCCGGGCAGATCCAACTGCAGAATACCCGTCCGAAAAGCACGGTGACGATCACCGGAATCAGCACAGAGGTCCACAGCGGCACGTGAATCGTCTTCGAAGCGGCCGTCATCTCGATCGCTGCCAGCGGATCGGTAACGTCGAGACCGCCCACGCGCATTGACCACAGGGTCCCCTTGAAGCCGTCGAGGAACTCCTGTGGCCGGTCCATTGTGGATACATGATGATCGATTCTCGACAGCGCCCGCGCCTTCCAACCGGCCTCCGCCTCGAGATCGTCTATCGCGCGGGCGGCACGGTAATGAGCGTAGAGACTCAGGAGCACGATCCCGAACACCAAGGCGATCGTCGACAACTGCACAAGTCGACGGACGATCTGCAAACCGAGGTGTCTTATCTGATGAGCCTTCACACCATGCGCTCCAGGAAGCCGCCTTGGCTAGCTCCATTCTCGAATGGGCACGACGCGGATAGCCGGTTCTCCGCGAACAATGATCCGGCAGATTTCCTCACACATACCACAACCGATGCACTCCTCGGGGAAGATAACCGGGGCGAGGAAGGCTCCGGGTTCGAGCTTGATCGCCCGATTGCGCTCCGGGCAGAACATGAAACATTCGCCGCAGGGGCCTCGCCGTTCATCCGGCGCCTCCGACTCGGTAGGATCACGCCCCAGCTCCGCCATCATTGCCTGCTCGTCGCGGATGCGTTTGGCCTTGTAGGAGAGGCACAGATCCTCGCGAAGCTCGACGCCTCCCATGTTGACTTCGCGTTTCTGTTCCGTTGTCAACGGAGCCAAGGCATTAGTCGGACAAACCTGC